>JAQTNW010000014.1 GCA_028713655.1 Candidatus Methylacidiphilales bacterium
GATCCTGCCCTACGCGCTCTACAGCGTGCTCTACGCCTCGACATCCGACTCCCGCTGGCACGAGGCCGGACACGGCACCGCCTTCAAAACCGACTGGATGAACAACGCCCTCTACGAAATTGCCTCGTTCATGGTCATGCGCGAATCCACGGTCTGGCGCTGGAGCCACAATCGTCATCATAGCGATACCATCATTGTCGGGCGAGATCCGGAGATCGCCGTCCCCCGCCCCCCAAACATCAAGACGCTCATCATGGGCTTTTTCAACCTTCCGGTGTATCCAAAATATTTCAGGCAAATCATAATGCACTCCTTTGGCCGGATGAGCGCCGATGAGAAGACTTTCATCCCCGAGAGTGAATTTCCAAAAATCTATTGGAAGGCCCGCATCTGCGTACTCATCTACGCCGATGTCATCGGCCTCGCGATCTGGACCGGCAGCATCCTGCCGCTTCTCTACGTTGGCCTTGCCAACCTTGTCGGCTCATGGCTCATGGTCATCTACGGCCTCACCCAGCACGCCGGGCTCGCCGAAAACGTCCTCGACCACCGCCTGAACTGCCGGACGGTCTATATGAATCTGATCCACCGCTATCTTTATTGGAACATGAACTATCATGTGGAGCATCACATGTTCCCGCTGGTGCCCTATCATGCCCTTCCGCAACTTCACGCCGCCGTCAAGGATGACATGCCGACGCCTTACCCAGACATCCTCACCGCCTGGCGCGAGATCGTCTCGGCTGTGCTTCGTCAGGTCAAAGACCCCGCCTACCATGTGAGACGCAAACTGCCCGAGACCAAGGCGCGCCTCAACGAGGGCCTCCACAGATCCGACGCCATGCCTGATGCCGACGGTTGGATCGAAATTTGCGCCGCAGCGGATCTCGGACCCGCCGACGTCATTCGCTTCGACCACGGCAAGAAAACCTATGCCATCTGCCGCGACGACAAGGGGAATCTCCATGCCACAGACGGCATTTGCACCCACGGCAACACCCATCTCGGCGACGGCCTTGTGATTGGAAATACCATCGAGTGCCCGAAGCACAACGGACGCTTCAACCTGGCTGATGGTTCACCGGCGCGCGCCCCCATCTGCCGCGGACTCGCCACATTCCCCATCGAGGAGCGCAAGGGCCGTCTCTGGCTCAACATCGCCCACCCCGGCGGCGCTGGAACCCGCGAGCAAAAAACCTATCATCTCCGCGTCGTCAGCAACAAGAACGTTTCCACCTTTATCAAGGAACTTGTTCTCGAACCCGTGGATCCGACGGAGAAAATCGCATTCACACCCGGCGACTACCTGCAATTGGATATTCCTGCCTACGAAAGCATCCCCTTTCGCGGGTTTGACATTCCCGAACCCTACGCCTCGGTCTGGGAGCGGCAACACATCTTCGACCTTGTCGCGCACAACCCCGAGACCGGCAGGCGCAACAACTATTCCCTCGCCTCCAATCAGGAATTCGAACGCATTCTGCGCTTTAATGTCCGCATTGCCACGCCGCCGCCCGGGCAGGATTGCCCGCCCGGCGTCGGTTCCACTTACGTCTTCAACCTCAAGCCGGGCGACACCGTCTCCGCCATCGGTCCCTTTGGCGACTTTCATATCAAGCCCACGCAACGGGAAATGGTTTATATTGGAGGTGGCGCAGGCATGGCCCCGCTCCGCGCCCACCTCTCGCATCTTTTCGAGACGGCAAAGACCGCCCGCAAGGTCAGCTATTGGTATGGAGCGCGCTCAAAGCAGGAGCTCTACTATCAGGACTACTTTGAAAACCTCGCCAGGTCCCACTCGAACTTCACGTTCCACTCCGCCCTGTCCTCTCCCCTGCCGGAGGACCAGTGGAGCAGCTACACCGGGTTTATCCACGAAGTCGTGCTGGACAACTATCTCAAGGGTCATGAGAACCCGAAGGTCGTCGAATTCTATCTCTGCGGCCCGCCCCTGATGATCAAAGCCTGCACGAAGATGCTCGCCACACTCGGCGTTCCCGCCAACCACATCGCCTACGATGAATTTTAAGAGCAGCTTGGAATTACTTGAGCCTTGTTTCGTAGAAGACGTATTTGCCGTCGGTCCGGACGAAGAAATCCTTGTTGAGCAGAATTATGGTGTAGGCCGGTGATGCCTCATTTGCGGGAGTGTATCCTTGTGATTCATAAATCCTGTTACCTTTCAGCAGCCAACGTCCATGCAGGATACCCTCTTCAACCGGCAGCAGGGTCCATGTCCCGTCTTTTCGGTAAAGGTAATCGTGACGCGGAGATCGCCATGAGCCTGGCAGCAGCTTTGAAAAATCCGGATCCGCGGGCGCCGGGTGCTGGATCAGTTTTGCGTCGATCTCAAACGCCGCCGTCGCATTGCCGGCCTGGGCAAATTTTTCGCGTTTCGGAATCAGGTCCAGAATGAGGCTGACGCGTTCAGACTCGGATTCGGCGAGGAGCACATGGCCTGTGAATAGAAACAACAACAGTAATATTCCGGTCTTCATGATGAGAGACAATTGAACCACCAAGACACAAAGACACCAAGAAAACAATTTTACAGGAAGGTCGCGAAAAGCGCAGAGAATGGAGATTAATACGAGCACGGTTTTAAACGCGGATTTCGCAGATAAACGCAGTTGGGAAGCCTTAAGAATCGGAGTCCTTATTAGTGATCCTGTTCATCCTGTCAAAAATGTGCCAGTCATGCCAACTTTTCACAAAGCTGCGCGATGGAATCGCCTTGTTCTGTGTCAGGCAAAGGCGGCCGTTAGCTAACCTTGTGAGGTTATTCGGAAGAAAAAAAGCGGTGTCGCGCCCGGAGGGCTTGCCACCGCACTCCATATCACATCCATCATACAAAGCGCATCAATGCGTCATCGCGAGAACCCAAACCTTCAAAGAAGGTGTTTTGAGCGGGAAAGAACGTGAGCTGTAGCTTACCGCAACGCGGTTGCATCCTTCAGCCCAGGGTTGGCGCGAGTCAGCGAGAGCCTACCCTGGGTATCTGTCAAAAATGTTCCCAACTCTGAAGGAGTTCACTCGCGATGCCTATCGGAGTTGCAGCGGGGCGGCATGGGCGAGAGGAGGACGGAACCCATTCAGGGTTCGGGGTATTTTTTGATTTTACCCAGGGTAGCTCGTTCCTCGCAACCCTGGGCTGAAGGACGAAACGCCGTTGGCGTTTTAGCTAACATCATATATCTCAACATCTTGTCACATCTGTTCATTAGGAGGTTCATCTGGAACACTCGCGACGCATGTCGGAGTTGGACCGTGGCGACCCATATATCTCTGGATTGCCGCGTTGTCCGCCACGGCGGACTCCTCGCAATGACGAAGCATGCCTGCTTCGTCTGGGATCACTGTAGCTTCAGTCAGCAGCTTTATGTTTTAAGCCTCCAGTTTCCCATCTGCGTCTATCCGCGTCCATCCGCGGTTCTATTTAAGTTCCTTCTGGATTCTGGATTTTCCTCCGCGCTCTAAATCATTCAACCATTTCATCCAGCACTTTATTCTCCAGCAGGATAACCGGGCACTCCGGCAGTTTACCCAGAAATGCCCTGCCATAGGACTTGGACAAAATCCGCGAGTCCAAAACAGCAATCTGTCCGGTGTCGGTGGCGGTGCGGATCAAGCGCCCGACTCCCTGGCGAAACTTCAGCACCGCTTCCGGCAATGAATATTCCTGAAACGGGTCGCCTCCGCGCGCTTCGATCCATTCCAGCTTGGCCTCGACCAACGGATGGTCGGGCACGGCAAAGGGCAGCCGGGTCAAGATCACGTTCTTCAAAAGGTCGCCCGGCAGATCAACACCCTGCCAGAAGCTGTCGGTACCGAACAACACCCCGGATTTGCTTTTCTTGAACGCCTCGATCAGGCGACGGCGCGAGGTGCCTGTCCCCTGCACCAGCAGTTCGATTTCATGTTTTTCAAAGCATCGCCTCATGGTGGCGGCCATGCGGTGCATCAGTCCGTAACTGGTAAACAAGACCAACGCCCGGCCCGCGGTCTGGCGTGAAAAATATTCGATCCAGCGCTCAAGAGCGGCCTCGTATTCCCGCGAAGCGGGCTCAGGCAGGCTTTTGGGGATAAACACCCGCATCTGCCGCGCGTAATCAAACGGCGAATCCAGTTGAAGGGCGTCCGCATCTTCCGCACCCACCCGATCCTGAAAATAGCCAAGCCCTTTCCCCACGGAAAGCGTGGCGCTGGTCAGGATTGCGGAATGCTCCGGTCTGAAAATGGTTTGGCGCAATACTTCAGCCAAATCAATCGGCGCGGCCTGCAATTGCAGGCTGGCATGATCCCTGCCTGTCCGCTCCACCCAATAGACATAATCGTCGCGCTCTTGCGAAAGAAACGTCTTGAGCTCATCCCGTACCGACGCAAAACGCCTCGCGAAGTCGCGCAGTTCAAGCTGCGTGCTTTCGTCCTTGGTGTCCGTGGCCAGTTCCAGCAACGACTGCCGTAATTGCATCAGCGGCAGCGCGAGCGAATCCTCGGCCAGCTCCGGCTGCCGTACGCGGAATTCGTTCCCCTTTTTGAAAGTGCAGGCCGTCTCGATTTTTCCAAAAAATATGTCCATTTCTTCCATCAGGTGCGACACCTGCTTTTGCGCCTCGCCCGCGCGCAGGACCGAAAGCAAACCCTTGCGGGTCGAGGGATGATGCAGTCGCTGGAGCTGGTAACGCAGGGCCGAAGATGAAACCGATAATCCAATATGCCGCGCCGCGGTCAGTTCGAGATTGTGCGCCTCGTCGAAGATCACGAAATCATTCGGGAACAGATAACCCTCCTGCGCCGCGATTTCCTCGTCCATGCCGCCCAGGCAGGTGAAAAAGAGCGTGTGGTTGAGGATCACGAGGTCCGACTCCAAAAGCCGCTTGCGCGCACGCTGATAAAAACATTTCGGATTCGATCCGCAAGTCCGCGTGGTGCAGGTATGCGGCTCGCTGCAAACCTGCGACCAGACCTTGAAATCCGGTTCGGTATCAAAATCGCTGAGCGTCCCCTCCTCGGTCTTTTGCAGCCACTGCCAGATCCGTTCCAGTTCCGCGCGCTCGCTGCTGACAAACAAATCGGCGGCCTGGGTCATGGCGCGCTGGAGGCGGGCCGGGCAAACATAGTTTTGCCGCCCCTTGAGAAGGGTTGCTTTGAAATCAAACGGCAGGATTTTTTCAGCCAGCGGAATGTCCTTGTGAAACAACTGCTCCTGCAGATTGATCGTGTGCGTGGAAATGAGGGCCTTCCGGCCCTGCTCACGGGCAAAGCTGATGGCCGGAAGCAGATAGGCCAGGCTTTTGCCGACACCCGTGCCCGCTTCGACCACCAGATGCCGCTGCCCTTCCAGCGCGCGGGCGACGGCGGCGGCCATGTCCTGCTGCACCGCGCGATGCTCGTACTTGCGCGCCTTTGAAAGCAGGCCGCCAGGGCCGAACATGGCGCGAATGCGTGCTTCGAGCCCGGAGCTGCTATGTTCGATCGGCAAAATCATGAAACAAAATTCTACCGCGTAGCAAGCGCCTGTCCAACAGGGAAAAACACTATGACTTTAACCGCCAAGACACGAAGAATTTTGGATTACGAGAGCTGCCGGGCAAGATGCCCGCCAGTGCGGGCGGGACGCCAGCGCTCCTGTAAAGCAACCATTTAAAGCAAATGCTCGGCGTGGAATTTTTCCACAAGGGCCAGAATCACATCCGCCATTCCTGGTTCGGTACCAAGGGAAGGCGCAACCCAAAACCGTCGCCGATCCGTCGTGGCATCATTCGAGGCGGCTGCGGTTCCGCTTTCTCCCGATGCGAGCAGCGCCGGGATGTCCTCGGAAGCATGCAGGCCGTCGGAAACAAAGAACGGAACCACGATCATCTGCGGCAGGGCCGTCAAAGTCCTCCAATCGCGGATGAAAGGCGGTTCTTCAAGGAAAGCCGCCTCCACCTGGCCATACACGCCCAGTGCGCGAAGTTTTTCCACCTGCGCAACAATCACAGCCTTCGAGTTTTCATTCCTGGGCGTACCGTGCCCCGCGATCAGCAGGCATACATCCTTTTCCGACAACTTTTCGGTTTCCAGGATCGCCCGCGCGCGGCGCAGCAAAACCTCCGTCATCGACGGATGGGTGCCGACCGGGTCGCAATGATAGATGCGATGCCCGCGAACTTCCGTGACCGGCCCTGTCAGGGAAAATTCGCGCGGCAGGATTTGTTTGGTGTAATAGCCCTCGCTGATAAAATTCGGGACCAGGTAAACCTCGCGGCTTTGGACGAGATTCAAGACGTCCTTGTAAAAAGGCGGCTCGAGCCAGAAACAAACGTACACTTCCGCAAAAATCCCGCGTTGCCGAATCCGCTCCGCCTGCTCGCGCGTGGGCCGGCTGGAATCCTGGTTTTGGGTGGAACCGTGGGCTGCCAGAAGCAAGGCTGCATGCCGATAAGTCATCGGAGGCAAGATAACCGGAAACCCAAAAAAAAACAATGGGAGCAAAAGGCAACGATTTTAACGCAAAGGCGCAGGGGAAAATGCAAATAAACTTAAAACTTACTCAGAACCACGGATGAACACGGATAGGCGCGGATAAAAAGGCCGCTATTTGTTTTAAATCGGACGAGACAAGCGCGTCCCTGGTTCCTGCCAAACTTTGGAGCAGGACACTTTGCAGGGGTTTTCAGAAGCGTGTGAAACATCCGGGCTAGTCATAAAAGTTTTTCAAAATATTCACACAATTGACTTCAAATACACCAGCATTTCGATAGAGTTGGCTCCATTATAAAACAGAGCAAGCAACAAAAACAAAGCCGTTCCCGCCAACAAAACCCGGATGACAGCCCGTCGGCCAACAGGCAAACCTGCATGGATTGGTATGTGCGCTATTTAAAATTCCACAAGATGCGGAACCCGGAAAAGATGGGCGTAAAAGAGGTTGCGGCTTTTTTGGGCCATCTTGAAGGCAACGGCTCTACCGCAATCCATATCCAGAACCAGGCGCTTAATGCCCTGGCTTTTGTGTACAGCCATGTTTTGGACAAGCCCTTGCCGGAACTGAACGCCTCGCGTGTGCGCGAAATGCATAAACATAGGAATTGAGCCGCAAAAGTAAATCGCCACGGCGCGAAAGACAACTCCGACATGCGTCGCGAGTGGAATGACCACACACCCCGAAGCGGTCGCCGCGGCGACCTTTCTGCCCCTCTTGATAGAGGGGATTGCTATCAAACTTTGCCGAAGATGGATTTCCCGGTCGAGAGCAGGTCGTCACAGGCCTGTCCGAGCCGCTGGGCAAGGCCGAGTTCCGCTTTTTTCAGATAGGTCCTGGGGTCGTAAGCCTTTTTGTCGCCGATCTCACCGTCGATCTTGAGCACTCCATCATAATTTTTCATCATGTGATCCACGATCGGACGTGTGAACGCGTATTGCGTGTCCGTATCGATGTTCATCTTGACCACACCGTAGCCGAGAGTTTCCCGGATTTCGTTCAGAGGCGTTCCAGAGCCGCCGTGGAAGACGAGGTCGAATTCCGCCACTTTGCCATATTTGGCGACAACGGCGTCCTGTCCCTTTTTCAAAATGTCGGGGCGCAACTTGACGGCGCCGGGCTTGTAGGAGCCGTGCACATTGCCGAACGTGGCGGCAAACATGTAACGGCCGACACCCTTGAGATTCTCATAAACAGCGAGCATGTCCTCGGGCGTGGTGTAAAGTTTGTCGGAATGATGGCCGGAATTATCGACGCCGTCCTCTTCACCGCCAACGACACCAGCTTCGACTTCGAGCACGATCTCGTTCTCGGCGCAAAGCTTGAGCAAGTCCTTCGACAGCGCGATGTTTTCCTTCAACGGCAATTCCGAGGCGTCGAGCATATGGGAGGTGAAGAGGTTCGACTGGCCGGCCTTGCGACGACGGGCAGTCTCCGTGATGAGCGGCTTCAGGAAATTGTCCACCTTCTTGGGCTGGCAATGGTCGGTGTGGAGCCCCACCAAGATGTTATATTTTTCTGCGAGGCGATGGGCCGCTTCGGCCAGCACCATGGCGCCGAAGGCCATGTCCTTGACATTCAAGCCCGAGGCAAATTCCCCGCCACCGGTGGAGAACTGGATGATGCCGTCGGATTTTTTATCGGCAAAAGCCTTGAGGGCTCCGTTGATGGTGGTGATGGAAGTGACGTTGATGGCCGGGTAAGCGTAGTCGCCCTTCTGGGCGGCATCGAGCATGGCGGCGAATTGTTTGGGAGTGGCGACTGGCATAATGCGGGAAAGGCTAACGTCGCGCGACGGCTTGGAAAGCAGAAAAGCAAAAAGGGGGTTGCGATATTAACCCTGTGAATGGGCTTATGAGCCGGAAGGTAAAACGTTTTTTACAGGAAGGACGCAAAGTTAAAGAAAATAAAACTCTTTCTTTGCGCTGAACACTGGGAAGTGGATCAGTTATGGGCATTGACCCGGACGGGTTGCACTTGGTTCGGTACCGCCTGTTTTCCAGGTTCGGTCACAAAGGGCAATGTCAACCCATCGGAAGAAGGGTCTTCCAGAATTTTGCGATCCACCACATTGGAGGAGGACGGACGCTCAACCACTTTGATGGCAAAAAGCCGCTCCTTGCCGTTGCGCAAGACCTTGACCGGAACGCTTTCACCGATTCTGGAATAAAACGCCGCGTCGAGAATATCCCTCGGATCCGAGACGGGGTGCTTGCCAATGCTGAGAACCTGGTCGCCCTTTTTAAGGCCGCTGGTGGAAGCGGGTGTGTTGTCGTAAAGCGAATCCACCAGGACCGCCTGGGCCGGTTCCGCGTCCGAGGATTGGCCTTCGATCACGCCGACTCCGACCCAGCCATGTTTGGCGTAACCGTAGGTTTTGATATCGGCCACAATCCGTCCGGCCGCCTTGATCGGGAGCCCGTAGCATTCCTTGCCATCCTGAATGGCCAGCACGAGCATGGCCACGACCTCGCCCTTGTCATTGAGAAGCGGCCCTCCAATTTCACCCGGGCTCACATCGACGCTGGCGCGGATATGGGTTGTGGCAAAAAAACGGTTGAGATAGCGGACGTCGAAACCCTTGACCCAGCCGAAGCTTGGCGTCAGAGGGAGGTTATAAGGATAGGCGATCCCGATGACCCCGGAAGCCATCCTGACAGCATCGGAGTTGCCAAAAGGCAGATACGGCGTGCTGTGCTCATCGACTTTAAGCAGGGCAACGCCGCTGCGCTGGTCCCGTCCAAGAATCTTCGCCTGGAGTTTCTGCGCCTTGTATTCGATCCAAACTTCGGGCGAGTCCCGGACCACTTCATAACTGGTGAGCAGAGCGCCCTCGGAGTCGATGAAAAAACCGGTGCCGGCAAGGGGGCGGTAACCGCCTGTGGAGCGGACCTTGACAATGGCCGGGGCGGCTTTTTCAAAAACCTGTTGGACTTCCCCGCTGATGGAGTCAATTACGCCACTGCGCGAGTCGGCTGCGGCGCTCAGAAAGATAATCAGACAAGCACAGAAACAGCCGTATCGGTGTTTAGAATGCAAAAGCCTTCTCATACGACAGCGGGGTCTGGCCTGTCACGTAGCGGGGACTGGAAAAGTCCTTTTCAAACGCGGAGGCAGAAACCAACTGAAGATCAGGTTGAGACGCCGAGACGGCCTCGGGTTCCACATAGCCCTGTGAGGCGGTTGCGGGAACAACATGAGCCGCAGCCAAGGCTGTGTTCAAACCTCCCCTGCTCCAAGTTCCGTTCATTCCCAATCCGACCAACAGCACAACCAGCGCGAAGCTGCCACCCCAAGCCAGAACCTTGCGGGGCTCCAACGCAAAAACCTGGCGGATCGACTCCGTGACATTTTCAAGCCACGAGGATTTTTGAATCAAATCGGCCCGTTGATAACGGTGAAATTCGTCCAGAAAGGCGTCAAAATAGGCCTGTCCCGGAGTTTCCAGTTTTTTCAACCGCAACAGTTTCTGAAGTGCTTTGTCGTTCAATTCCATACTTATTTATTTCCCAAGTAATTTGCCAACGATTTTTGAAGGTATTGGTGCGCGTAATGCAATCTGGACCGCACCGTTCCCTCCGAGCAGTTCATGGTCTTAGCTATATCAGCATGGCTCATGCCGTCAATATCGTATAAAACCACAACCGCTCTGTGAGACTCAGACAATTTTTGGAGCGATTCGTTCAATTTATTTTGCAGCTCGCCCAGTTCCGAACTCCTCTCTCCGGTCAGAGCTCCTTCATCCGCCAGCTCTTTTTCGGTGGATTCATCCAAATTCATCTCGTTCAGGCTGAAGTCCTTAGACCGTTTTTTATTCTTATTTATATGGTTGATCGTACGGTTCAAAGCGATGCGATAAACCCAGGTATAAAAAGATGCATTTTTTTTGTAGCTCCCCAAGCTTCGGAAGGCCTTGTCAAAAGCTTCCATCAGGAGGTCATTCGTATCGTCATGGTTGGAGGTCATGTTGTAAATGACGCCATATAAGCGTTCCTTATACCTCAAAACCAGCCAGTCAAAGGCTTGAATGTCGCCCGCCAAAACACGGTCAACCAGCGTCTCATCCGGTACCTGGGGTTCGCCGGGTCTGAACTCGCCTCCTGCCATTGTGGGTGCAACTTATTCGCCCCGGCAGGCAAAGGGAAGGCTAAAACCAAGAGATCGTGAATTAAAGCCTGTGCGGACGCACAATACGTTTTTGATTCTGCCCCTCTTACGATTTCAAAACTTCCAGTTCGCGGGCAAACCCAAGGGCAAATGTTTTAAGCGTCTCGACAAAACCGTTCTGAGGCACGCCGTCCAGGATGCGCGCCGCCTTTTCCAAATAATCCTGCGCCTTGCGCACCGAATAGGTATGCCCGCCCATATCGACAATTCTCCGCCTCAGTTCATCACGCCCCGAATCGTCTCCATGCAAAATGGATTCGGAAACTTTTTCCATCTCACTCCCGCCCAATTGCTGCAACATATGCAGCATCGGCAGAGTCAACTTGCCCTTTTTCAAATCGGTTCCCAGGGTTTTTCCCGAGCCGTCTTCCGAGCCAAACAAATCCAGGCAGTCATCGTAGATCTGGTACGCGATGCCGATGCTGTCTCCATAAATCCGATAGGCTTCGACACCCGCGGAAGGCAGGCCGTTCAAATACGCCGAGAGTTCGGTCGAAACCCGGAACAAGGCCCCGGTCTTCATGGCGATCATGCGCAGGTAGTCGGACACCGGCAGCTTCAAGTCAAAACGGCGCTGGGTTTGCAGGATCTCCCCCGCGCACACTTCATTGGCGGCATCGGCAATCTGGCGGCATATTTGATTGTCGTCAAAATGAGTGCATAACTTCAAGGCATGGGCGAAAAGGCAGTCCCCCAGCAAAACGGAAAGTTCGGTTCCCCATTTGGAGTTGGACGTCGGTTTGGCGCGCCGGATTTGGGCATTGTCGAGCACATCGTCATGCACCAGGGAGGCCAGGTGGATCAATTCAATAATGACGGCCAGATCGATATGCTCCTCCTTGCAACCGCCTGTCGCATGGCTGGCAAGAAGAACCAAAGCCGGGCGGATGCGTTTCCCGCTGGTCTCGGTGGCGTATTCGATGTAGCCGTGGATTCCGGGATCAAAAAAATCAGCCTGCTGTTTGATCCGGCTTTCCACCCGCTGCAAATCAGGCTGTACCGGCGCAAAATGCTGCTTCAAAACCAATTTTTTGGCCAGCTTGGGCACGCTTAGCCTTGCGGTCTTGTCCGTCAGGTGCGATATTCTCTGTGAATCGGCCACGCATGAGGCTAAGGCATCGACTTTTATTGTCAAACTGTGGTTCATTTGGCAAAGGGAACGATGAGGGGCACAGGGAAAGCAGGGCTTGCGGGGCAAGATAAATTTTTAGCAAACTAGAGAAGTTGTGTTACCATACATTTAAGGCATGGAAACCAATAAATCATATCCCGCCGGCTCTCCGCAAATCCAGCGGCTGGCCGATATTGTCATGTACGTGCAGCGCAATTTCATTGTCTCGATCACCGAAAAGGTTTCCGAGCGGAAATTGTCGATTCCCCAATACACCCTGCTCGGCTTTCTCTCCGTCAATGATTCGCTGAACATGGGGAAACTGGCGGCTCTCATGGGGCATACGACCCCCGCCACCACGGGCTTGGTGGATCGTTTGGCTCAAGCGGCGCTGGTCGAACGCTTCACCACTCCCACGGACCGCCGCCAGGTACTCGTCCGCATCACAGCCAAGGGCCGCTCGCTGGTGGAGGACATGAAGTCGGATGTGGCTCAATGCCTCTCCAAAATCATGGTCCTTTTGCAACCGGAAGACCAGGCCGCATGGCTTCGCATCTACGAAACCATGTACCAATATTGCTCCCAAAAAGCCGACTCCGAAAGCAAATGACCCAACCCCATGCTCCGTTTCACATGAAACGAGCGGCGGGCTTACGGCCTGCAGATTGCCTGCAATTTTCCGCTCTTGACTGTCCCGGCCTGCAGCATCTTTTCACGCTCCGCAGTTCCACCTGGAAAAGTCCGGAATCCGCAGTCAGCCTGCTGGATTCGGCGCCTCCGCCCTTTGTTCAGGCCGCTCAGATTCACGGCAACGGCGTGGCGCGTGTCGGCCCCACCCATGCCGGACAGAGCATTCCGTCCGTCGATGCCCTGGTGACGGACTCCACGGGATTGGCCCTGCTGGTCCGGGTTGCGGATTGCGGCCCGCTTTATTTTTATGACCCGGTGCGGAGGGTGATCGCCCTTGCGCATTCGGGGCGAAAGGGCACGGAACAAAATATCGCGGGGGCCACGCTCCAAAACCTGAAGCGGCATTATGGCAGCCGGCCGGAGGATGTGATTACCGTGTTAGGCCCTTGCATCCGCCCTCCGCACTATGAAGTGGATTTTGCCCGCGAGATTTGCCGCCAGGTGCGGGCGGAAGGCGTTGTGCAGGTCCACGACTGCGGGCTGAACACCGCTTCAGACCGGGAGCGGTTCTATTCCTATCGCATGGAAAAAGGCGAGACAGGGCGCCACCATGCCGTTTTAAGAATGATTTAACCCGCCTGAATGAGACTTCTTTGAATTGGAGCCGCCATATTTTGAGGCGGTTTTGCTTTTTCCCATTCCATTCGCCGTTTTACTGCGCCAAAACACGAGCACCAGGACTGCGCTGAGCGCGCCGGCGGCGAGGCCGATCAGATTGCAGCCCAGGAACAGGGGCCAGAGGATATCCTGAAAAACCGCCATGGGAGGCCCGAGATGATCCTGCACCGGCCTGAGCAGAAGGTGGTTCCAAATGTTCTCACAAAACACCTGGATTTCAGCCGCATTTCGGTGGGATTTGCGGAGCATCACACAACCCAGCAAATAGGCGGCCGGATAAAAAATGGGGGCTGTAAAAATATTGGTCACCCATTGCAGAGCAAAAGCCACCGGCATGTTGGCCCGGAACCAAAGACACAGCCCTATGGCCAGGAAAACATGAAGCCCGATGAAGGGAGAAGTTGCCACCCAAAACCCGATCAGGCAGGCCTTGGCAACCGAATCCCGCTCCAACATCCAGAGCCCCTTGTGAAAAATATGCTTCCCGCCCAAATGACGCATCCATCCGCGCCGCATTTTACGGCGGGAGATGCCCATTTTACGGAGGCGGCGGAAAAATTTCAGCGACATGGAACCAATACCCAAACACAAGCCGTGTCATCCGGCAACTGTTATACTTGATTTCATGCGAAGGCTTCCGTGGCCGCAATCACGGCTGATTTTTCGGCTCCTCGCGTTTTTCCGCAAACTGGCGCGCCTGCGCAGCGGCCAGTTGGATGTTCTCGGGTTTCATTATGGCGGACAACCTTTGTTTGTCTTCGACAGCCTGGGGGTCGGAGTTGTTGGCGCTGATCATATACCATTTCAGGGCCTCCACAGTGTCGGCCTTGACGCCCTTTCCGATTTCATAAATCACTCCGAGGTTGTATTGCGAATTGACGTTCCCCTGGCCAGCAGCCCGCTTGAGCCAATCAACCCCCGTCTGGACGTTCTGAACCACGCCGTTGCCCTCGAGATACATCATCCCCAGGTCGTTTTGGGCCTTTTCATTCCCGGCATTCGCCGCTTTTTCATACCACCGCGCGGCCTCCCTGGCATCCGCAAGAACGCCCCTCCCCTTCATATAACAACCCGCAAGAAGCATCTGCGCGTCGGAATCCCCTCCCTCGGAGGCCCGGCGAAGCCACTCCGCGGCGGTTTTGGGGTCCGGCGTGGTTCCAATTCCCTCCATATAAACTTTGGCGAGATTAAACATGGCGGGCGCATAACCCGCATCGGCTGACTTCCGGTACCAGGCCACGGCCTTTTCAAGGTCGGGAGCGGCGCCATACCCGTTGGCCAGGCAAACTCCCGCCACATTCATGGCTTTGGGCTGGCCTTTTGCCGCGGCTTTCAGGGTGTACTCAAAGCCCTTTTTCAAATCTTTGGGCACTTGCCTGCCCTCCCAATAAATCATGCCAAGCGCCGCCAGGGCATCCGCATCGCCTGAACCCGCCGCTTTGGTGACTTCTGCCAGGGGTTTCTGGCGCCATGCTTCCATTTTGTCCTCCGCCGAAATCAGGACGGACGGCGCCAGCAGGACTGTGGCGGCCATTGTAAAAATCAAGGCTTGTACTTTGGAGTTCATGCTCGCGTTGCGGAGGCTGCGGCTGGGCGCTCTCACGCCCCGATTTCAATTCGGATCGCCAGCGGCTCAGGCAGTCCCACATCCAAAATTTTTCTTTGGGCCAGCTCCAGATTGTATGGCACCCGGCGGTACTCCACCGTTTGCGATAATGGCGTATAAACCACATAACTGGCCCGCCAATCGCGATCGCGAGGCTGGCCCACCGCCCCGACATTGATCAAATAGCGGGAACCCCGGGTGATCTCCAGCTTGTTGGTTTTTGGAATTTCCCGCACCTCGCGGTCCCGGACAAAAATTTTCGGGATATGGGTGTGCCCGCAAAAACAAAGCGGCGTGTTCTGGTAGGTGAAACTGCTTCTCGCCTCAAGATCCGATGTCACATAATTCCAATTTTCGGGATCATCCAGCGACGCATGCACCACGGTAAAACCGCCGATCCGCAAAATAAAGGGCAATCCCCCCAGAAACGCCTTGTCCTCCGCCGAGAGCCTCTTTTTGGAATAAGTAATGCCTTCGCCCGCCAATGCGTTAAAATTTTTTGCTTCCTTGGGACCCGACACAATTTCGTCGTGGTTGCCCTTGATGACCGGACAGTTCAACTGCTGAACCAGCCGGATGCACTCCCTCGGGCTCGCATTGTAACCCACGATATCGCCCAGGCAGATGGGATGGGTGACTCCCTGCGCATACATGTCCAGCAAGACAGCCACCAGGGCCTCCATGTTGCTGTGAATATCACTAAAAATGCCGTATTTGACCTTCACAAGATTGAGACTCAAATAATAATGAAGTCACAGGCCAGCGCTAGAGAAATTATGTTTTTTTTCTGCCCGAGGCGAACAACCCCCTGAAAGGCACCCGTTCCTGAAATTATTTTTCTATTGTATGAGACGGCAAGCAGGGTAAATTAATCGCCCATCGATGGCGGCCATAGCTCAATGGTAGAGCTCCAGATTGTGGTTCTGGCTGTTGCGGGTTCGAATCCCGTTGGTCGCCCATTTTTACGAACCCGCCTCATTTTGTTGGCTGCCCCGACATTCGTCGGGGGGCCGACTCCTTGTCGGCCTTGCGGGTTCGAATCCCGTTGGTCGCCCATTTTTACGAACCCGCCTCATTTTGTTGGCTGCCCCGACATTCGTCGGGGGGCCGACTCCTTGTCGGCCTTGCGGGTTCGAATCCCGTTGGTCGCCCATTTTAAGATTTGCATATCTTGACCCTTGCAGGCCAAGATGAACCGCATGTTCCTTGTAATCGGCAGCAGCGGGTATGTGGGTTCGGCATTCCGCCGCTATCTCGGAACCAACAACCTTCCCCACACCTGCCTGTCCTTAAAAAATCCCAGCCGTCCGCACCGGGAAGTTCTCACAGAAGCCTTGAAAAACTGCCGGCCGGACTTTGTAATCAGCGCCGCCGGTTATGTCGGAACTCCCAATGTCGATGCCACTGAAACCCACAAGTTAGAATGCCTGGATGCCAACATCTCCATTCCTGTGTTGATCGCGGATGTCTGCCGGGAACATGGTGTACCCTTCGGGCATGTTTCCACCGGATGCGTCTATTCGGGCTCCAAACCGGGAGGTGCCGGCTTCAACGAAGACGATCCGCCCAACTTCGATTTCCGCCACAATAACTCGGGCTTTTACAGCGGATGCAAAGCCTTGGCTGAAGAAATGCTCGCGGAATACCCCGCCGTTTATATTTGGCGGCTCAGATATCCCTACAGCGCATTCAACCACCCCAAAAACTACCTCTCGAAATTGTTGCGCTACTCAACCCTCGTCGAGGCCAGAAATTCCATATCCGAAATCGAGGAATTCGCCGCCGCTTGCGTCCAGTGCCACCTGAAAAAAATCCCGTTTGGGAAATATAACATCACCAATCCGGGCTCTGTGACCACACGGGAAGTCGTGGCTCTCCTTCAAAAATACAACATGGCGCCGGGAAAAGAGTTCCGTTTTTTTGCCGACGAAGCCGAGTTCCTCAGAACTGCCGCAAAAGTACCGCGCGCAAATTGCGTTCTCGATTCCAGTCGGATCACCGGCAGGGGAATCCATCTGACCGAAGTTCATGAAGCCATCGAGTCCTGCCTGAAAAACTGGCGGGCATGATTTTAAGGCCAAGGCGCGGAAAAAACACTTTTTTACAGGAAGATCGCAAAGCAACGCGAAGAAAAATATTTTAAACCACGAATGAACGCTGATTAACACCGATGGGAACTGCTGGCGGGAAGCCGGGAAGGCTGGGCCGCGAAAATGCTTTGTATCCGCGTTTATCCTTGTCCACCTGCTCGCGACGGATGTCGGAGTCCGCGGTTCGATCCGGGTTTTAAGTCTTAAGTTTCTGAATTCCGCATTCTGAATTCTTCATTTTCCCCCGCGTTCCCTACGGCTGCTCGGCGGAGGTCGCCGTCTTCTGCCGGCCGGGCCTCAGCATCGTCCTGGAATTTTCAAGACTGACAATCATCTCCCGGTAATCGGCATACTCCGACTCGCCCGTGTCCACCGGATAATTCACCATGACATAGTCCAGATAATCGCGAACCTGTCGCATATACCCCCCGATTCCCTTCTGCATCGCGTCCGCCCGTTCGATGGCCTTCCGGTAGCCGCGCAGGTCCGGCTGCAGCCAGGCCGTTACGGCCGCCCGATACATTTCAATGACCGGCACCCACGCCGCGTGGGCCTTGGTCTCCAATAGCGTCAATTCTTCCAGCTTCCTGCTCAGCGGTTCGGTCGAAACCACCTGGGAAGGCTCCGGCAGGTTCGAGATCGACAAAATCCGGCTTTCCTTTTCATCTTTGGCTGTCAAACCCACCTGCAACGCCTCCGTCAACGCGGCCACCGTCGCATCCCAATCATAAAACCAAAAGGAACGCTTGGCGGTACCATCGGATTCCTTCCACCAGGCTTCGTTGCGTTGGTTGGGATCCAGAAACGGCTTCGATATGTTTTTGGCGTCCGAAGTCAGCCAGAGAACCAGCGTTTGCTTGTCAGCCGCCGCCATGGTCAAAGATCGGACCAGCCCATAGGCAAATGCCTGCTGCCAGCGCGCCTCCAGGGAATTGTCACTGAGTTCGCTCCATTCCTGAACCGTTTTAAGCGGAGGCATGCGGTCAAGACGCTGGTAGCGCCGTACAATCGCGTCGAATGTCTCCTCCCGCGACTTGAGCGCCAACTGGGTCAGCCCCTCGCTCAACCAAAGCGGGGGTTCCGGAACGGCCTGAAGGTCCGCGGGCAGTTTCCCTTGAAATTCAAGCGACTGGAGATAACAAATCATGCAACTGCGGTAGATTTGCTCCCGCTGCGCCTGCAAAGGCCCCTGCGTGGAAATACGAAAACGAAGATCGCCCACATCCAACCCCATTCTTCGGGGGAAGGAATCAAAGGCATCCGGTTTGTATTTTTGCGGGGCATCGCTCCACTCCAGGACCAATTTGAAGTTCTCCAGCTTGGGCAACCCCAGGCGCTCCAAAAAAACCGCATAAGAGCTTTCCGCCATTTGCAACAGGTCCGCTGCCGCGGATGAATCCACACTCCGGGCTTCAATCGGATAATCGCCGCTGGGTTGGACATAAACCTTGCGTGGCTGGGGCCTGGTCTCGGCCTCAAGATTGCAACCCGCGCACAGGAACAGGCACCCCGACAACAAAATAGCCGGCCAAACCCAACCGCGTGAAAAAGTCGCCTTCATGAATGTGCATCCACTCTGCCAGCCGAATTGCCAAGATCAAGAAACCTCGAAAAAGCCACGGAACAAGGGTTTACAGTAAGATCGCGAAGAACGTAAAAGAAGGCTGAAATCAAACTGTTTTAACAACGAGAGCACAGAGGTTCAGGAGAGGTTTATGAATCTCAAACAAACTCCGTGACCTCTTTGTGAAAAAACTTCTGTTCCATTTTTGCGTCTTTAGCGGGCAAACCTGTTCGAGTCTTGGATTTTAAATCTTCGGTTCTCCATCCGCGTGAATCCGTGTTTATCCGTGGTTCTACCTGAGTTTCAGGAGGCTTTATCTGCGCTTATCTGAGTCATCTGCGGTTAAAAACCCTGATATCAGGCTTGCCATCACGGGAGCCTTCCTTAAAACATTTTGCCGTGGATATTCATCATTATTGGCAACAGCGTCAGGCAACTTTTGAAAAGGCCCTCCACGCGGCCCTCCCGCCCGCAAGCACCAAACCCGCAACAATTCACAAAGCCATGCGCTACAGCCTTTTTGCCGGCGGCAAACGCCTGCGCCCGATCCTCTGCCTCGCCGCTGCGGAATCCGTCGGGGGCAAAGTCCAGGCCGCCATGCCCCTGGCCTGCGCGCTGGAATGCATCCATACCTATTCCTTGATCCATGATGACCTGCCCTCCATGGACGACGACGATTTGCGCCGCGGCAAGCCGACCTCGCACAAGGTTTTCGGCGAGGGCGTGGCCGTGCTTGCCGGGGATGCCCTGTTGACCCACGCCTTTGAGCTGGCCGCGCGCGTGCCGGGTTGGCCGCGTTATTCCGTGGCCGCTGTGGTAAGTGAACTGGCCCGCGCCTCCGGCAGCAAAGCGCTCATCGCAGGACAAGTGGCTGATTTGGAATGCGAAGGCAAAAAAATCAGCCCGGCTGAACTGGCCTACATCCACCGGAACAAAACAGCAGCCCTCATTTCCGCTTCCATCCGCCTCGGCGCCATGTCGGGCAATGCAAGCTCCGCCGATTTAAAAACCCTCACCCGCTTCGGAGAAGCACTCGGCCTTGCCTTCCAGGTCATCGACGACATTCTCGACATCACGCAGACCAGCGAACAACTGGGCAAAAGCGCGGGCAAGGATCTGAAGGCGCAAAAAGCCACCTATCCGGCCATTCTCGGAATGGAGAAGGCCCAAAAGGAAGCCAAACGCCTGACCCGCCTGGCACAAAGCACCATCAAATCGATGGGCCCCAAAGCCGCCCCGCTGCAGGCAATTGCGGAATATCTTCTAAGCCGGAAGAATTAATTTACACAGACGGCAAGCAACAAAAATTTAACGCAACTCCGACATCCGTCGCGAGCATGAGAGCATAAGACGCCAAGCCGCAGAAAAAGGCAAAACAACATTCTTTGGCTTAAAACAAGCGCCATTTTGCCACCGTTGGGTGCGCATTTGGAACAACCACAAAAACAAAGGGGGTTTTTAATTTAGTTTCCCCTGCGCCTTACGCCCTTTGCGATTTGCGTTAAACCTTGTTGTTCTCGTCCTCTGGATTCCGCTCACGTTGGCGGGATGATTTTTTCGATCTCCTGCACCGCACGCTGATTCGCGCCGGGGCCGCCGAGTTTTGCCACCACAAGCTTGAGGTCTTCCTTCATGCGCGCAGCCAGCTCGGGCCTCGACAGCAGTTGCCTGCCCGCCTCCGCAAGAATTTCCGGATCGGCCCGGTCCTGCAGGAATTCAGGAACCACTTTGCGTTCCGCGATCAAATTGACAATGCTGATGGCGTCGAGTTTGACGAGCCTTCGACCCACCGAGTATGTGAGCGGGTGCGTCTTATAAACCACTATCATGGGAATGCCGGCAAGGGCGCATTCCAACGTGGCCGTACCCGATGCAACCAGGGCCAGATCCGAGCGGCTGAGCTGCGTGAGCTGGTAGCCGCATTGGATTTCCACGTTCAGGCCGCGGGCAGAAGTGGAATCGATGATCCGTTCCATCAGGCCCCGCGTTTCCGCATCCGTGGCCAGAATCAAAAATTTTAAATCGCCCACGACTTGAGCCAGCTTCAGCGCGGTCCGGAGCAGGATCGGCAGATGGATTTTGATTTCGCGCTCACGGCTGCCCGGCATGAGCACGACTTTGCGCCGCCCATCCGGATTCGCTCCAGCGGATTTCACAACGCGCCAGCGGTCCATGACCGGATGACCGACCCAGACGGTTTTTAAATCCGGAACATGTTTCTGGAACCAATCCTTCTCAAACGGGAAAATCACGAGCAACAAGTCCAGAATTTCCTGCATCCGCCGCGCGCGGCCGGCTTTCCAGGCCCAAACCTGCGGGCTGATGTAATAAATCTGCTTGGTTTCGGGCATTTGGCGCCGCACGGCCTCAGCCAGCCTCAGATTGAAACCCGGGAAATCCACCAGAATCAGAGCGTCCGGGCCCAGTTGTTTGAGGTCATCCAGGATTTTCCGGAAGAACCCGCGGAACTTCCAATAGTGCAGCAAGACATCTGTCAGGCCGACCACCGCATGCTGGGCCATGTCAAAAAGCTGTTCCTGGCCCGCGGCCTTGAGATGGCGTCCGCCCACGCCGCAAAACAGCGCATCGGGATAGCTTTTCCTGAGCTCCTTCAACAGCTCCGCCGCATGGCGGTCTCCGCTGGCCTCGCCCGCCACAATGTAAAATAATTTTTTGGCCACAAGCTTGGTTTAAAAACGGCTTTTAAATAAATACAGTTTCCAACATCCGGTCAGTCCAGGCGGCATCAGGCCAGGGCGGGAACGATGCTCTGGCTTTCAATCAACTCGACCACGCGGGCCGCCAGCTTGAGCGCTTCAGTCGCATGATCGCCTGAAACCACCGGGGCCGAGCGGGTCGCCACGCAATGCACAAAGGATTCAAGTTGCCGCTTGAGCGGCTCGTCCTTCGCCACCGGAATGCGTTCGCGCGTGATCTGGCCGCCGTGCTTCCGGTAAATCTCACCCTCCTGTTTCTGATAATCAAGCGACAAATAAGCATCGTCCTGAAAAACCCGGATCTTGCGCATTTTGTCCGGGCTGATCCGGCTGGTCGTGATGTTCGCCACACAGCCGTTCTCAAAGCGGATGCGCGCATTGGCGATATCCTCGGCCTTGCTCAACACCGGCACCCCGACCGCATCAACCGACGCCACCGGCGACCGGACAATATGCAAAATAATCTCAAGGTCATGAATCATCAAATCCATCACCACGCCGATATCCGTGCTGCGGCCCGGATAGGGTGAAAGTCGATGGGCTTCGATAAATCGGGGGTGCGTCAACCGTTCCTCCAATGCTTTCAAAACCGGATTGAACCGTTCGATATGGCCGACTTGCAGTACGAGGTTGTTTTGCCGGGCCAGTTCCACAAGGCGGGTGGCTTCCGCGGTCGTGTTGGTAATCGGTTTTTCCAGCAACAGATGGCGCCCCTTGCCCAGGAACGCCTGCGCCAATTCAAAATGAGAACTCGTCGGGGTGGCAATCGAAGCCGCCTCCACTTCGCCGATCATCTCTTCCAGAGAACCAAAAAGTTTGCAGCCATGGTGCTGGGCGATCTTGCGCCCGGTTTCGCGGTCCGCGTCATAGACCCCCACCAGTTCCGCCGACGGCAATGCGGAATAAATCCGCGCATGTTCCCGGCCCATATGACCGACTCCCGCAACACCCACTTTGATTTTTGACATAAACTTATGACTCTTTCGCCCAGACCGTGATTCGATGATGGGAAGCTAGCTGTCTAAGTTCATCAGCCCCCAAGAGCAATGTTTTTCTTGCCTCAACCGCAATACAGGAAACCCCACACTCTGCCGCGATTTTCACGGTATCAGGCCCGATCACCGGCACGTCAAAGCGCATATCCTGCCTGGGTTTCGACACCTTGATCAAAATCGAATCCCCCTGTCCGATGCCACCACCCCGGCGAAGCGTGGCATTGGTTCCGTCATATCCCTCGACGGCCAGAACGGTGCCTTTTTTGACCACCACGGACTGGCCGATGTTCATCCGGCTGATTTCCCTGGCCAGCGGCCAGCCAAATTCCACGTCTTTCAACTGGCTCTTCGACAGCTTAGGGCCCGCAACCAGACCCGGCGCGGCAAGAAAATCCTCCATAAATGTGGTCGCAGGCAACAGTTTGATTCCGGCTTTTTCCAAAGCGTCCGCCACCGCGCCAAAAAGCGACTCGGCATTGCGCTCCTTAAGCCGGGCCAGCAGAACCACCGCCTTCAAATCCGGTCTCAGGTCAAAAAGCCGGCCCGGCGTGATTTGTCCGGCCATGATCGCCCGGTCCACTTTTGCGTCCTTGAAAAAACGCAGCAGTTTGCCCAACTGCCCGACGCGCATCCAGCAATGCGCTTCCGCCGCCGAGGCAAGCTCCGGGTCTGTTTCCCCCTCAAAAGCCGCCACGGCAATCCGGGAAACGCCCTGCCTGCGGGCCTGTTCCAGCACCAGCCGGGGATAAGTCCCTTTGCCTGCGATCAATCCTAATGCGCCCATAAAATGTCCGTTCGTCACAATCTTTGTAAGTGGCTTAAATTCAATACTTGACCCTATCCGCAATTCACCTAACCTCCTAGGAGGTTTACAAGCGGGAAAGCTTGAGTGGGAACCAGAAAGGTTTCCACTTTTTTTTTCCTGTAAAGACTATTGATAACATTCATTTTAAGCAGAATACGAGCATGAGCCAGGAATTTTTAGCCGTCCTTGAGTACATGGAAAAGGAGAAGGGCATCGACCGCAAGCAAATGATGCTGGCAATCGAGCAGGCCCTTCTGTCCGCGTCGAGAAAAAGTTTTGGCACCGCCAAGGACTTACGCTTCCAAATGGACCCCAAAACCGGTCAAATCCGGGCCTTCGCCACCATGAAGGTGGTCGAGCGCTCCACCAAGCCCTACGAGGAGATCTCCCTCACCAAGGCCCGCCAGAAAAACAGCAGCATCCACCTCGGCGAAGAGATGGAAGTTGAAGTCACCCCCTCCGATTTCGGGCGCATTGCCGCCCAGGTCTTCAAACAGACCATCAACCAAAGCATCCGCAGCATCGAAAAAACGATGATCTTTGACGAATTCAAAGACCGCGTGGGAGACGTCGTCACCGGCGTCGTCCGGCGCTTCGAACGTTCGGATGTCCTGATCGACCTCGGTAAATTCGAGGCGGTGATGCCCTCCAAAGAACGCGTTCCCACCGAGGAGTATTCGCCCAACGAGCGCATCCGCGCGCTGGTCCTGGCCGTCGAGAGCACCCCCCGCGGCCCGCAAATCATCCTCTCCCGCAGCCATCCGAATTTCGTCCGCCGCCTGTTTGAACTGGAAGTCAACGAATTGCATGACGGCACGGTGGAGATCAAGGGCCTGGCCCGCGAGGCCGGTTACCGCACCAAAATCGCGGTCTGGTCCAAGGATGAAAAAATCGATCCGGTCGGCGCCTGTGTCGGCCTCCGCGGCGCGCGCGTGAAAAACATCGTCCGCGAACTCAACAACGAAAAGATCGACCTCTTTCGCTGGTCCGACAACATCCGGGACCTCGTCATTGAGGCCCTCAAACCCGCCAAGCTCAAGAGCATTGAAGTCGATGCGGAGAACAAACGCATCAAAGCGCTTGTGGATGAGGAAAATCTTTCCCTCGCCATCGGACGCCGCGGCCAGAACGCGCGCCTCACCGCGAAGCTGACAGGCTGGGAAGTTGACATCTCGAAGGAAGAAATCGTTGTCAAAAGCTTTGAAAACAAAATCGAGGAAGCCACGCAAAAACTCATGACGGCCCTCGAGACCGACCACGAAACAGCCGCGCAAGTCGTGAAATGGTTCCCGAGCGTGGAAGTTTTGGCGGAGGCGGAAGAGTCTGACTTGAAAGAAGCCATCCCCGATCTGCCGGAAGAAACGATTCAAAAGATCCTGGCAAAGGCCAGGCAATCAATGGGAGGCGCCGTTTCTTGAGCGACACGGCCCAATTATCCACTATGGCTTCCGACGCAACAAAAAAAACCGGGGCGCCCGCCGCAAAAGGCAAAGCCAAAAAAACAGCCACTGACACTCCGGTTGAAGAAGCCGCCTCTGCGCCTAAAAAGGCGGCAGCCAAAAAAACAGGCGAGGCCAAAGCCGCGCCAAAAGCAGCCAAGCCAAAAGCGAAGAAGAGCGAGGAAACCACCGCCGCTCCCGCTGCCGAGGGCACTGAAGCCCCTGCGCTTGTCGAAATAAAGGCCGCACCCAACTTGGCAAAAGAGGAAGCTTCCGCGCCCGCTTCCAATGTCATTACCATGAAGCCTCCTGTCATAGCAAAAGAACTTGCTATGAAACTCGGCCTCAAGCCGTTCCAGATCGTCCACGCCCTGATGGAAATGGGCATCTTTGGCGCCCTCACCACGCCCATCGACGAGCCCACGGCCAAGAAAATTTGCGAAAGCCGCGGGTTCCAGTTCGAACTGGAACGCCGCAAGGAAGGACAGGGCGTCCATAAACCCGAACCTGTCGTTGTCGAAGTCCCGCCGCCGCCCGTCGAAACCGGTAACCTGACCCCCGTCCGCCCGCCTGTCATCACGTTCATGGGGCATGTGGATCACGGAAAAACCTCCCTGCTCGACGCGATCCGCAAAACCCGTGTGGCCGCCGGTGAAGCCGGAGGAATCACCCAGCACATCGGCGCCTATCATATCGAGCGCAACGGCCACAAAATCACCTTCCTGGACACCCCCGGCCACGAGGCCTTCACCGCCATGCGCGCCCGAGGAACAAATGCGACGGACATCGCCGTCATTGTGGTGGCTGCGGACGACGGCCTCATGCCGACCACTCTGGAAGCCATTTCACACGCCAAGGCGGCCCTGGCCGCGCATCCGCATCATTTTGCCATCATGGTCGCCATCAATAAAATCGACCTGCCTGGCGCCAATATCGACCGCGTCAAAGGCCAGTTGCAGGAGCAAGGCTTGGTCCCGGAAGACTGGGGGGGAACCACCATCTGCTGCGCGGTTTCGGCCACCAAGGGCACCGGCATGGACAAGCTTTTGGAAAACATGCTGCTGCAGGCCGAGGTTTTGGAATTGCGGGCCGACACCGAATGCCCCGCGCGCGGTGTGGTCATTGAAAGCCAGATCGAGGTCGGACGCGGCCCGAACGCAACCCTCATCGTCCAACACGGCACACTCCGTGTCGGCGACGCCTTCATCAGCGGGCCTTTCTGGGGCAAAGTCAAAGCCTTGATTGACGACAGCGGACGCAGCCTCAAGGAGGCGGGTCCTTCAATCCCTGTCAAAGTGCTGGGCTTCAACGGCAATCCCTCCCCCGGCGAGGAGTTCACCGTCATGCGCAACGATCGCGAGGCGCGCCAGGTCGCGGAAGAGCGTTCCGATTCCAACCGCATGGACAAGCTGGCGCCCAGCCGCCCTGTCACCCTCGAAAACCTTTTCGATTCCATCGCCGACGGCCAGAAAAAAACCCTCAATCTGATTCTCAAAACCGATGTCCAGGGTTCGCTCGAAGCCATCATCGAGGCCCTGAAAAAAGTACCCAACGACAAGGTCGATATCAATTTTGTGCTCAGCGCCATCGGCCCGATCTCGATCAACGACGTGCTCTTGGCCAGGGCCTCCCAGGCCGTCATCATCGGATTTGGAACCAAGACCGACAATGCCGCCGCCACTGCCGCCAAACGCGAACAGGTCCAGATCAAGCTCTTCAGCGTCATTTACGAGTTGATCGACCAGGTGAAGGAAGCCATGGCCGGCATGCTGGATCCCGAACTACGCGAAAGCCAGGTCGGCAAGGCCACGGTTAAAAAAGTTTTCACCCTGTCCAAGTATCCCGTGGCCGGCTGCCTTGTGGATTCCGGACGCATCGCAAGAAACGGCCACGCGCGCGTGGTCCGCAAAAACCAGCCCATTTACGACGGCACCATCCAGACCCTCAAACGTTTCCAGGACGACGCCAGCGAAGTCCGCGCGGGAATGGAATGCGGCATCCGCCTCGGGAATTTCGACGACTACATGGAAAACGACACGATCGAATGTTATGTTTTGGAAAAAATCCCGCAGTCGCTGTGACGAACTCCAATCGTGTTGAGCCCCCTGTGTTATATTCCAGTTTATGGCAACGCGCCGCACCATCCGACTCTCCGCGCTCGTCCAGTCCGAACTGGGCCGTCTGGCGGCGCGTGAAAAATCGCTCGACGGCGAATTACTGACATTCACCGCCGTCGAAGTCGCCCCCGATCTGCACAACGCCTTCATTTACGTCAGTTCCCTGAATCCAAACCTGGACGAAGAGAACCTGCTCAAAAAACTGTTCCGTCTGGCGCCCGAATGGCAGCACGAAATCGGTTCCCGCCTCAAAATCAAATACACCCCAAGGCTGAATTTTCGTTATTCGGAGCACATCAAACGCGGCGACCGCGTGATGGAAATCCTCCATGAACTGGAGGAGGATAAACCCGAGGAACCCGTTTGAATAAGCTTCTTGTATTGTAGCTACAATGGGGCTACATTTATCTCATGAGTAAAACCGCCACCATACGAGCCCGAATCGAGCCCGGCTTAAAAAATGAGGTGGAACACATCCTCGCCGACATTGGCCTGACTGCCTCGGAAACAATCCATTTGCTTTACCGGCAGATTAAATTGCGCCAAGGGCTGCCTTTTGAAGTCGCCATTCCAAATCATCTGACAGCCCAAACCCTGCGCGACAGCAAAGCTGGCAGGAATGTAAAACATTTTGGAAACAAAAAGGAACTCTATAACGATTTGGGTCTGTGAGAACTTTCAGCCGCGCAAGCCAGTTTAAGAAAGATGTCAAACGGGCTGGGAAACGCGGCGAAGACCTTTCAAAACTCCGCTTTCTCATGGATTTGCTTATCGAAGGCAAACCACTGCCCCAGGAATTTAAAGACCATCCGTTGCGCGGCAATTTCTCTGGAAGCCGCGATTGTCATATCAACCCGGACTGGGTTTTGATTTATACCTTCACACAAATGGGTTCGCACGTCTGCTTCGAACGAACCGGCACACACAGTGACCTGTTCCGCTGATCGCATGCCGAAGTTCACTCGCGGTGCCTATCCGAGTTCGCGGCAGACTCCGGGTTAAATTTGTGCCTATAACCGGGCTGCTTTGTGTTGTGAAATCCACCGGGAACACATAAATTCACCCCCATAATGCCCTGCCGCCGCCATTTCAACCTCAGCGAACGGGAACTCATGGACGACCCCGCCGTGGATACTTCCGCGCTGGCCGCAGGTCTTGAAAACCTGACAACCATCAATCACTATTTTGGCGGCCATGTGGTTTGCGACCTGATCCTCGAACACATCGCATCCGGCACTCGAGAACCGGCACTCAAAAACCGGGAACTCATGTGGCTGGATTGCGCCACGGGCGCGGGCGATCTTCCCGTCTATTTCTCAGCAAAAACAGGCCCATCCGCACGCTTTGTCCTGCTCGACCTGCATGCCGGCACGCTCCAAATTTCAAAACAAAGGGCTCCGACCACCGGATTCCACGGCTCCTGGTTGCAAGGCAACATGCTCAAACTCCCGTTCGGAGACGGCAGCTTCGACATCGTAACCTGCCAACTGGCCCTCCACCATTTCAGCGAACCCGATGCCATCCGGATTTTGCAGGAGCTCCGCCGCGTCAGCCGCCACTGGGTGTTCGTCAGCGATCTTACCCGCTCCCCCCTCGCCCGGGTGGTGGTCTGGTTCCTGGTCCAGTTCTGGCTGCGGGATCCCATGACACGTTACGATGCCAGACTCTCCATCCGCCACGCCTACACCCCTGCCGAATTTCAGTCGCTGGCCCGGGAGGCAGGCTGGGAAAAATTCCATCATAAGGCCTTGCCGTTATGGTTCCGGCAATTACTCTGGCTGGACAAGACACCCTAGCCTGCTTATCTCACACATGTCATGAAAATTCCCCACTGGTCCTTTCACCCGTCGATGGAAGGAAATGCACAGGGGGATAAGCAGGCTGTTGCAAAACCGCTTCAAAATAAGGAAGTTCCATTTCAAAAAGAATTTTCAATTCAAGCGGTTTTGCTTGTAGCCCGGATCTTGTCATCGCGTCATTTTGCCCGGCCTTTTGACAAAACACTCCGCAAGGGTTTGCAGAAGCGCGTGAGGCATCCGGGCTAGTTCCGCAAAATTTCCAAGCCATATCCGCTCACACATTTATGCATTCCGAGCTGAGCATTCTGATCCGTGCCCCTCGCACCGAAATTTTCCGTACCGCCGCAAATCTCGAACGCTGGCCGGAGTTCCTGCCCCATTATATCCGCAATCACTTCACTTCAGGCTCTGCCTATGATGGAATTGTGGACATGTCCTGCCACCGTCCGCCGTGGGTGTTGAAATGGACCTCCCAATTCCGCGCAGACCCGGAGAAATTTGAATTGCACTTCCACCACCTGCGTCCAACCACCCGCGGCATGATCGTGATCTGGACCATGGAAGAAACTCCGGGCGGCGTTGAAGTCAAGATCACCCATGATTTTACGCTCAAATGGCCTCTCATCGGAGCTCTCGTGGCCAACTGGATTATCGGGCGATACCTGATCGATTCCGTCGCCACCCGCACCTTGCGGCATCTCAAACAAACTGTCGAAAGCCGGACGAAATGAAGCGCCGCGTCGTCGTTACAGGCCTGGGAATCGTCTCCGCCGCCGGCAATTCAGTGCCCGCCTTTTGGAAATTTATCCGGGACGGGCGCTGCGGCATACGCCGCCTCAGCCATTTTAACGAAAAACGTTTCACCTCGCAGAATGCCGCCGAGGTTTCGGACTTTCGCCTGAACCCACCCCTGCCCCCGCTTCATGTCAAACGGCTGGACCGTTACGCCGAATTTGTACTCGAAGCCGCCTGGCAGGCCCTGCAGCACTCGCAATTGGAATTGTCCACGGCGCGGCAACGGGATGATGTCGGCATTTCCTTCGGCACCGCGCTGGGCGGCCTTTGCAATGCGGAACCGGAAATGCGCACCCTGCTGGAAAGCAACAAAAACAGCATATCGCCCTACCTGGCCCTGCAGGTTTTTGGCGGCGCGGCGCACAGCAACATCGCCATCGCCTTCGGCGCCCGCGGTTATGCCACGACCAATTCCAACAGTTGCGCCTCTGGAACCGTCGCAATCGGCGAAGGCCTGCGCGCCATCCGGGACGGCCTCGCCGACGTGATGATCACCGGCGGCGCGGAAGCCCCGCTTTATCCGCTGACCTATGGCGCATTCGACGTCATCCGGGCCATGAGCCGCCAGGACGATCCCTCCCTTGCCTGTCGCCCGTTTGACGCCAACCGGGACGGCTTTGTCATGGGCGAAGGCTCGGCTGCTTTGATTCTGGAAGAACTCAACCACGCCTTGCGGCGGGGAGCGCTTCCCCTGGCGGAAGTTTGCGGATACAGCCTGAACAACGACGCCCACCACATGACCCAATCACGGCCTGACCTCGCCTGCACCACACGCGCCATGCAGGACGCCCTCCGCGATGCGAATGTCGGACCGGAACAAATCGACCTGATCAACGCGCACGGATCGGGAACAAAGCTCAACGACGAAAACGAGGCCCGCTCCATTGCCGCCGTGTTTGGGGCCAGGAAAGTCCGGGTTCACGCCACGAAGGGATACTACGGGCATCCCTTGGGGGCCAGCGGCGCCATCGAAGGGCTCCTGGCGACCCTCATGCTGCAGGAAGGCTGGGTCCCCCACACCCTGGGCTGCAACAACCCGGAATATCCGGATTGGATCGATTTGCTCTGCGAAAAAGGATGTACACAACCGGTAGGTAGTATAGTATCGAACTCATTCGGATTTGGCGGTATCAATTCCTGCCTGGTCTTCAAAAAATTCGTGAAGTGAAAAAGTACGATGCGATAGTAGTCGGAGCCGGGCCTGCCGGCAGCCTGTTTTCGTATTTGACGGCCAAGGCCGGCCTTCACACCTTGCTGATCGATAAAGCCGTTTTCCCGCGCTCCAAGGTGTGCGGCGACTGCCTGAATCCCCGTTGCTGGAACATTTGGGAGCGTCAGGGACTGGCCGACTCGTTCCGCACACTGCCCCATTCGGTCATCAAATCGTTTTCGCTCTCGTTTGAAAATAATCCGCCATCCCGGTTCCCGCTGCCGGACGGCATCGGAGAGCTGCGTGCGGTGACCCGTGAGGTATTGGACGAATGGCTGCGGCAGCAGGCCATCGAGGCCGGGGCGGAATGCCTGACCGGCATCCGGGGCCAGTCGATTGATTACAGCCAGAGGCTGATGACGGACGCCGGGGAATTCCAGGGCAAGGTGCTCATTGGAGCGGACGGACGCACCTCCTGGGTGGCGCGCATGGGCGGTTTCCCCTCGATGGCCTTCAAATGCCGCCGCATCGCCTGGCAAACGACACTGCCGGGGGATGCGACGGATGAATCCATTCACATGAAATTTTTCCGGGAAGGGTACTTTGGCTTGGTGCGTTATTCGCCTCAATATGCCAATCTTTGCATGACTTTGTCCGGGCGGCGCACCGGCGCCACGCCGCAGAAAATCATGAACCGCCTTTTCCCGGGGCACGAACATCTGACCTGGCACAGCACCTATCCCATCAGCCGCCAGCCGAGAGTGCCGGCCCGGGACAACATTTTGTTGCTCGGCGATGCGGCCCGGGTCGTGGAACCCTTCACGGGCGAAGGCATTTACCTTGCGCTGCGGACGGCGGAGATTGCCGCCCAGCTCGTGATCGACACCTACCGCAAGGGCGGCTGGAGCACCCTGGACCGTCATTATATCCAGGAACATGCCAGGCTTTATCAGGGCATGAGCTTTCATAACAACCTCACGCGCTTTCTCGGAAAACATCCCCGGACCGGGATGCTGACCGCAAAATCCCTCACACAAGTCCCCACGGTCTTCCGCGCCCTTGCGTCCTCGTTTTTTAAGAAGCAGTAAGGCAAAACAAGGTTCACCGCAGTCGCCGAGAACGCAGAGCGGAAAAATATTTTCGGATTGGCACCATCTGTATTTATCCCCCTGAAAAGAGGGAAGACAAGGGGGTTTGTGTTTGGATGAATGCAACTCCGACAGGCGTCGCGAGTAAAAAGCGCTGGATCACCATGTGACAAATTTGGACTGCGGCGGCACGACGCCGCTTTCCCTGCGGGCGACATGTTCTTAATGCAAAGCGTCCGCCGCGGCGACCGCTTCGGGGTGTCTGGTCTTCCGGGCCGTGCCGATCCAATCTTCCCAAGTCTTAAATGGGACGACACGGCGGTCGTCCCTCCATCTCCGTTTTGACGTCTGCGGTGAACCGTTTTCTTGCGTCGGCGTCAAGGATGCCGGAATCCCTGAGCAATCGGCATCCGGCGGCCGATGCCGAAAGCCTTCGTCGTCACTTTCAAGCCCGGCGCCGCCTGCCGGCGCTTGTATTCGTTCTGGTCGAATTTTTTAATCAAGTCCCGCACCACGTTCTCCTCAAAACCCGCCGCCATGATCTGTGACACGGTCCGGCCTTTCAGCACATACAAATCCAAAATGCCGTCCAGAATTTCATAGGGCGGGAGGGAATCCTGGTCGGTTTGATGGGGCCGCAATTCCGCGCTGGGCGCCTTTTCAATCGATGACCGCGGAATAATCTCCTGGTGCCGGTTGATCCAGCGGGCCAGTTGATAGACCTGGGTCTTGGATACGTCGCTGAGCACGCCCAGGCTGCCGCACATGTCGCCATACAGCGTGCAATAACCCGAGGCCAACTCGGATTTGTTGCCGGTCGTCAGCACCAACCTCCCCGTCTTGTTGGAAATGGCCATCAGGGTCACGCCTCGGATCCGGGCCTGCAGATTTTCCAGGGTCAGGTCCGGCCCGTCGCTTTCCTGCACAAACGGCCCCAGTTGTTTCAACAACGCCTGGTAGGAGTCGTCGATCCGCAGCGTTTTCCATTCAATTTCCAAAATTTTAGCCAGGGCTTCGGCGTCCGTGATGCTGCCCTGGCTGGAATAGCGCCCCGGCATCAGCACCCCCAGCACATTGTCGGGCCCGAGCGCCTCCACGGCAATCACCGTCGTCAAGGCCGAATCTATCCCGCCGCTCAACCCAATCGCCACCTTGCCGAAACCGCATTTCCGGACATAATCGCGCGTACCCAGGGAAAGCGCGGAAAAAAGCAGTTCCTCCTCGCAGGGCCAGGCGGGGTCGCATTCCTCGCCCTCCGTGTCCAGCACGAGGATTTGTTCCTCAAACGAGCGTCCGCGCGCGATGAGCCTGCCCTTGCTGTTGAACGCCATGCTGTGGCCGTCGAAAATCAGCTCGTCGTTCCCGCCCACCACGTTGACCTGCACCAGAGGCAGCTTTTCCGTCTCCGCCACCTTTTGCAGCATGGCATAACGCAGCATCTCCTTGTTCTGGGTCCAGGGCGAGGCGGAAATGTTGACCAGCAGATCGATCCCCTTCCCGGCCAGTTCGCGGACCGGATCGACTTGATACAGCCGCTCGCGCCAGAAATCAGCGTCATTCCAGATGTCTTCACAAATCGTTATCCCTATCTTTTTCCCGTTCCACTCAAACGGAATGCAGGCCGTGCCCGGCTCAAAATACCGGTCCTCATCGAAGACGTCGTACGTCGGCAGCAGGCATTTGTGGATCAGGTGCCGGATTTCACCCTCCTGGAAGAAAGCGCCGGAGTTCCGCAACGGCTTGCCGGGGCGGGTTTCATTGCGCGTCAAAATCCCGCAGATCAGCGGCACCTCTCCAACCCATGACGCGAGCTTGGCGTTGGTCACATCGTTGGCTCTTAGGAAATCTTCATGCACGAGAAGATCCCGCGGCGGGTAGCCTGTTAAAAACAGCTCGGGTGCCAACACCAAATCGACTTCCTTCAGAACCGCCTTTTGATACGCCTCCCGTACTTTCTGAAGGTTCCCCTCAAAATCACCGACGGTGGCGTTCAACTGAAGACAGGCTATTTTCATGACATCCCGCAGCCATTTTGCTTCTCTCTGCGCCGGAAGCAAGAACCTGTTTTAAAAAAATCACGTACCCGCCTGCTGTAAAGGGCTTTGCATTAGTTTTCCTAAACAAAATCCGCCGTGTATTAGTTTTAATCTCTTTATCAACGCTGCATTGACAGGATCGATGCCTGCTATATTGTTTCGCAAATTATGGCAGTTCCCATCTCTCAGGCATGGACCGTTGCGAGTTACGTCATCGGACAAAAACTCAAGGGCAACAAACATTATCCGCTGGTTCTCATGCTCGAACCCCTCTTCCGCTGCAACCTGTCCTGCGCAGGCTGCGGTAAAATCCAATACCCCGATCACATCCTCAACAAACGCCTGACCCCCGAGCAATGCTGGGCCGCTACGGAAGAATGCGGCGCCCCGATGGTCAGCATCCCCGGCGGCGAGCCCCTGATCCACCCGGAGATCGGCGAAATTGTCCAGGGCTTGGTTGAACGCAAAAAATACATCTACCTCTGCACCAACGCCCTCCTGCTGAAGCGCAAGCTCGATCTCTTCAAGCCCAGCAAATACCTGACATTCAGCATCCACATGGACGGCTTGAAAGACGAACACGATGTCGCAGTCTGCCGCGACGGCACCTATGATGTCGCTGTCGAAGCCATCGTTGAAGCGGTCAAGCGCGGTTTCCGCGTCACCACCAACACGACGCTTTTTGACGGGACCGAACCCGCCCGTGTGCGCGAGTTTTTTGATGAAATGATGAAGCTCAAGGTCGAAGGCATGATGGTCTCGCCCGGTTACAGCTATCAAAAAGCCCCCGACCAGGAGCACTTCCTGCACCGTTCAAAAACCAAGAAGCTCTTCCAGGAAATCCTCAAGAACCGCAAAAAATCCTGGCACTTCAATCTTTCACCCAATTTCCTGGAATTCCTCCAGGGCAATGTCGATTACGACTGTACGCCTTGGGGCAATCCCACCTACAACATCTTCGGCTGGCAGAAACCCTGCTACCTTTTGCAGGACGGCTATGTGCCCACCTTCAAACAGTTGATCGAGGAAACCGAGTGGGAAAAATACGGGCAAAAGAGCGGTGAAGCGCGCTGCAAGGATTGCATGGTGCATTGCGGCTATGAAGCCTCATCGGTGGACGATACTTTCGGCTCGCTGCCCGGCTTTCTCCGCACGGTCAAGGCCACCTTGGCCGCCTGATCCCCGCACCGTAACCGCCAGTTTTCTCCATTGATTATTGCTTATGCCGCAGTCTGAAAAAAATCACGCCGCTTCCGGAAACACCCGCCTGGAAGGCAAAGAATTTCATCCCGCCACCCGCGCGGAACTCGAAGAAGCCCTGCGCCTGGCTTTTGATTACCGGGGCGACACCACCCTGCAATTGAAGGATGGAAGCACGGTCGAGGGCTACCTCTACAACGTCGATCCCAAAAACGGCCTGGCCCACATCTTTGTCAAGGAAGCCAAGGATTCGGTTCCCAAGGCCGTGAGCTACGACACGGTCAAAGGCGTCCTGTTCACCGGGGACGACAAAGCCTTCGGCAAATCCTGGGACGATTGGTCGGCCAAAAGCGCCAAGCAGCGCGAAGAAGAAGCCGAGCGCGCCCGCCGTCTGGCCGCCCAGCTCGGTCATCTGTGATTATTTCAGATTTGAGATTTCAAATCTCAAATCCGCCACTATCCCAGACTCTCCAGCATGGGATTGAGCGCTAGTCTCGGTTTTCCACTGGCAACGCCTTCAGCCTCCAGCAGCTTGCGCCGGTTTTCAATGGCCTGCCGGTACACCTTGAGATATTCCCCGGCCGGTTTTTCCCAGGAAAAATCCTGTTCCATTGCCTGCCGCATCAAACGCGCTATCCTGTCGGGCCGGGCGTTCCACGTTTCCAGGGCGCGGCGCAACACCGCCTCCAACGCTTCCGGCGCGGGATCGTCAAACGCAAAACCCGTTCCCAGCCGCGTTTCAGGATCGTAGTCTTCCACCGTGTCCCGCAGGCCGCCGGTCGAACGCACTATCGGCAGGGTGCCGTAGCGCATCGCATAAATCTGGGTCAGCCCGCAGGGTTCATACAGCGACGGCACCAGGAAAAAATCGCTTCCCGCCGTGATCCAATGGCTCAGCTCGTTGGAAAAACCGATAAAGGCCCCCGCCCTGCCCGGAAAACGCAGCGGCAACTTCTGAAAATAATCTTCCAGGCCGGCATCGCCCGAACCCAGGACAACAAGTTGAAATGGCAGCGAAGCCAGCAAGCGGTCCAGGACGGCAACGGCCAGATGCAGCCCCTTCTGCTCGACAAAGCGCGACACCACCCCGACGACGGGGCTGTCGTCCTCATCCAACCCAAAACGTTCTTTGAGCCGGCGGCGGCACTCGGCCTTGCCTGACAAGTCATGAATGGAAAAATTCTCCGGAATCAGACGGTCGGACTCCGGGCTCCAATGCGAGTAGTCCGCGCCGTTCAGGATGCCGGAAAAATCCGCCCGGCGGCGGTTCAAATACGGCGCCAGCCCGCGCCCGCCTTCGGGACTGAGGATTTCCTCCGCATGCGCGGGCGAAACTGTCGTGATCGCATCGGCAAAGTACACGCCCATTTTTAAAAAATTCACCCGGCCATGGTCTTCGCACACGTCCGGCACAAACCACTGCTTCCCGAGGCCGAGAAAAGGCATGACATCCGCGGGATAAACGCCCTGGTAACCAATGTTATGGATGGTCAGCACGGTGGCAGTCGCGGCAAGCGGGGAAAGCACCCGGTCCCAAGTCTTCAAATAAGCCGCCACCGGGCTGCCTGGCCAGTCATGCGCATGCATCACATCCGGCAGGAAATCCCGGTCCTTGCAGACCTGCAGGACAGCTTTGGAAAAAAATGCGAAGCGAAAGGCATTGTCGCCGTACTCCCGGTTGTTTTCATTGTAAATCCCGGGCCTGCCAAAAAATTCTCCATGCTCCAAGAACCAGATTGGAATCAGGTTGTCCAGCAAGCCCTCATAAACTCCAGCCCAAAGCTCCTGACGTCCGCCCAGATGGACGCAAACCGGGCCCATGAATTTTAACGCCGTTGTTTTAGGGTCGATCTGCCCATAGAGCGGCATCACAATCCTCACATCGTGCCCTTCCGAGCGGAGCTGTTTGGCCAGGCCGGAAACCACATCCCCCAAGCCGCCGACCTTTGCCAGCGGGGCGCATTCCGAAGCGATAAATAAAATTTTCAACGGCGGGGTTGTATCATAAAATCATGGATTGGCAAAACCGAAGCTTAAATACAAGGCTTGACTGGACATAGTGACAAGCGCTATGTTTTATAATGTAAATCAAGCTTGGCTTTTTAGGTATATTTTTATGAAATCCATTCATTATTTGCTTCTGGCAGGCGCACTTGCATTTGCCTGTTCCAACGCATTCTCAGCAACCCAGTTACACATCAACGGCCTCCAGGAACTTGAGATCGCCAATCAGGACGGCAAACTGATCAACAGCCTCACAAGCGGAAGCATCAGCCAGCTTATTAAGTCCGATAATCAGGCCTTCAAGGTTTCTTACGGCAAAGACCTCAAAGGCCGCCAAACTGTTATTCTGTATCCGGACCCTGCCAAGCCTCAATCCATTTCAGTCAATTTCATGGGACAGGACATTAATCTATCCCCTGATTCTGTTCTGACCATTGTCATCGACAAGTCCGCCACCATTTTTCAAGCCGGTATTCTCGGTACAATCAGTGTCGGCGGGCAAACAGTGGCCTCGGGCACAAGCGTACAATTGCAAAACGGAGCTGTAGTCAGCGCTTCCACCGCTGCTCCTGCTCCTGAGCCTCCGTCCGCACCGCCATCGCTTGCGCCGAAAATAACCAAAATTGCCAACCAAGAAGCTCCGCCTGCCCCCGTCGCCGCGGGAAATTTCACCGGACCGACAGTTCTGTCCGTGCAAGGTGATGCGTTTATTGCGCCTCCGGGGAAAGACGTTGTGCAAGTGGTCAATGAATCCGCCATCCCTCCCCGCATCAGCAAGGGCGCCCAATTGACGCCCGGCAATACGATTCAAACAGGCCCTAACAGCACGGTTATCATCACGCCCTTCCCGGGAACACAAGCCACCATCCAACCCAACACAACCGTCACACTGGACCAAATGGCCTACACACCGGGCGCTTCGGTGGAACGAAAATTCCACGCCAATTTGAAATCCGGATCGGTTTTTTCAAACATCAACGGCTTCAAACCCGGCAGCACGTCTTATGAAATTGAGACGCCTTTCGGCGTTGCGGCTGCCCGCGGCACCATTTTCAATGTGACCTACGATGGCATAAAGTTCAAAATCGAAGTGGTCGATGGCCATGTCCGCGTCACCAACGAGACTACGGGCAAAACCTATGATATTACCGTCAATACCGGCGAAATGGCCGTCATTACCAAGGACATTGCGGACGGTAAGGATCCTGCCACAGTAACAGCCAACTTGGAGCGCGTTCTGGATTCCTTCCAAACCCTTTTTGCTCCGCGCTTGAACGATCTGCCCATTACGCCCACCACCCCCTAACCTGCATATTCCATACTCATTTTGATCATCGGATCGTTGGCGCCGTGCCACAACAGTGGGAAGACTTACGCAGTACCTATGCAGGTTATTACAAAACCGCCTCAAAATTAAGGCGGTCCCAATTCAAAAAAATCCCATCCAGGCGGTTTTGTTTTTAACCCGGATGTGAATTCGCTACTGATTCTGCCCGGACTTTTGGCTGGACACTATGCGGGGGTTTTCAGAAGCGTATGAACCATCCGGGTTAACAGCAATACAGGTAAATAGCCGTGAAATGGCAGCCCGTGCCCGCCATCACGAAAAGGTGCCAGATAAAATGGCTGTAGCGGAGGCGCTCTGCCGCGTAAAATACCACCCCGCCCGTGTAAGCGAGCCCACCGGCCACCAGCAAAATCAGGCCCGGCGCCGGCAAATGCAGCCAAAGAGGCCGGATGGCAATCACGATCAACCATCCCATGGCCAGATAGAGCGAGTTTGACAGGATTCCATGTCGGAGCCCGCCCGCCAATTTGGCTATCATGCCAAAAATCGCCAATCCCCAGACAATTCCGAACAGTGTCCAGCCCCACGCGCCGCGCAATACGCCAAATGTAAACGGAGTGTAGGAACCTGCAATCAAGAGAAAAATCGCCGCATGGTCGAGCAGTTGAAAGGCGCTTTTCCACACGCTCTTCGGCAGGGCATGATAAAACATCGAGACGAAATACAACAGCAGCACGGAGATGGAAAAAATTGAGGCCCCGGCCACCGATAATACGCTGCCATGCCGCGCAGAGGCCAAAATGAGAAACGGAGCGGCAGCGGCGGCCGCAAAAAATCCAATGCCATGGCTGACACTGTTGGCGATCTCCTCTCCAATCGTCTGCCCGGGCCGGGGTGTCGCAGCCGTCCGTCCCATGCTCGTGGGATGATTCATAAAACGCGGCTCAGAACCTCGCGCAAACGGTCGCGGTTAAACGGCTTGGCTATGACGGCGGTAAACCCGAACGGCTGGGGGTCCATCATGGCCGGTTGGTCGGTATAACCGCTGGATGCAATGGCGAGCACTTCAGGATCAATCTGGCGCAGACTGTGAATGACCTCCGCCCCTCCCATGCCGTTAGGCACCATCAGATCCAGAATCACAGCATTGAATTTTTGCCCCATCGCGATTGCCTCTTCATAAATGCGGATGGCTTCTCCTCCGTCCTTCGCCGTCATCACTTGATACCCCAATTGCTTGAGCATCGTGCCAATAAAATTGCGCACAAGCTCTTCGTCGTCCATCAGCAGGATGCGCTTTTCCCTGCCGGCGGCTTGCGGCGCGGCAACAGTCTCCCTTGCCTGCACAGGCCCGTGCACAGGTATGTATATTTTAACCACGGTGCCGACGCGGGGTTTGGAGTCGATCAAAATGGTCCCTTTGTGCCGTGAGATGATCGACAAAGCGGTGGTCAGGCCCATGCCCTGGGCTTTTTCCTTTGTTGTAAAATAAGGTTCGAACGCCCGTGCGAGATGCTCCTGCTCAATCCCTTTGCCCTGGTCTCGAATCTCGATGTTGACGTATGCTCCCGGGGCCAGTTGTGGCGGGCGGTTTACCGAGTTGAGCGAAAAGGTGGCAACATCGGCCGTGATCCGAATGACCGAGCGGCTGGTGATGGATTCAACCGAATTCGTGAGGATATTTTTCAGCGCCTGGATAAAGCCCTGCTGTTCGACCAAAATACTGGGTATTCCGGGAGCAATGAAAAGATCGCAGCGGGCCAGCGTGTTGGCAAGCACGGCCTCCGAAATACCGCGAAGCAACGGCCCCACCATCAATTCCTTCTTTTCCACTTCATCCGTTTCGCCTCCCAACCCCATCAGGCGGTTCACCACCTGCTGGGCTTGCATGGCCGCAGTTTCCGCCTGCTCGAGGTCCGCTGCAAAATCACGCCCTTTCTGGGCTGAGTTCTTGCGCGCCTTGCGAATGTGCTCCACCACATTTTTCAGGATGCTGTCGAATTCATGCCCGACTCCCGTTGCCAGGTTTGAAACAGCCTCGATCTTTTTGGCTTTGATCAACTCCTCTTCCATTTTTTTCCGCATGGTAATGTCGCGCGATACCAGAACCAGGCACTCGACATCCCCTTTTTCATTCGCCACCACACGCGCCACCGATTCCAGCAGAACCCAGTCTCCCTTTGCATGGCGGATGCGGTACTCGATTTTCCGTCCCATCCCTGTGCGGATGGATTCCTCAAAAACCGATTGCACCATCGCCATGTCGTCCGGATGCACCTCGGCCAGGGAATAACTGCCCTCCATCGCTTCGGGATCGTAGCCCAGTGTTTTTTGATAGGCGGAATTGTTCCAGAGCCGCAGTCCGGTCGGGCTCACCACCGCGATCAGATCCGCAATATTGTCGGTGACCAGCTTGAAGAGGGTTTCGACCTTTTTGATTTCAAGCCGCTCGTCATGGAGTTGCTTGAGTTCGCGCAGAAGATGCGCAAGCTCTTCTTTGGACACAAAACCCGAATCCTCGGCTTCACCCATAAAATCATTAGACCTGTTACGGCCTGTTTGGGCCGTACTAGCGGTCTATGCTGAAGCTTAAATTATGCCAATTCCAATTTTCAGCGAAATGGCCCTAAAGCATGCTCTTTCAGGTAATTCAGGAGCGTCTGCGTAATTAATTCACCGGTTTCCCGGCACTCATCCTTTAATGAAATATCGGCCGGTGGCGCAGTATCCGCCGCCGTATCCTCGGCGATCTTGCGCCTGCCGGTCACCCGGAATGTCATAAACGGTTGGACCTGCGATTTTCCCAAATCATACACAAAAACCGTGCACTCAATCCTGTTTTGCCTGGCGCTGTCAGGATTCAACAAAATCGATTGCGCATCCGCCATGGATAACAACCGGATACGACCACTCACCAGCCAGCCGTCCGCGGCAAATGGCTGGGTTTTGTCCTGGCGCTGCACATCAAACCCTTCCTGTGCCAGACGCTCCTTAAGACGATCACCCAATTCATGCACCACACCCGACTCAAAATCAGCAGCGGCAGCCTGCTCCATATCCATGGTCAAAACCACACCATCCGTTTCAAAATCCCGGATAAAGATCGAAGTGGGCCTTTTCTCGGGTACCGGCAAATTTTGAAGTTCCATGTCATGGGTGGAAACCGTACCGCAGCCCGAAATAAGGAGCCCGGAGCCTGCCAATAGGCTGAAAGCGACAAGGTAAGCCGATATTGTTTTCATGTCAAAAGCCCTGGGTGAACGTGGACACATGGAAAATCCAGCCAGAGCGGCACTTTGGCAAGCAGAAAGAAAAATCAAATCTTTGAAAATACGGCCAAAGCAGGCAGAATATCACTTATGTCAGGCGCAAAACTGGCCAAGCCACAATGCCGGGACACCCCTTTTCACAGCTAAACAACCGTAAAGCAACCCCATCATGATTCGACTCATCCTGGCCTTGCTCAACCTTCTGGGATTCCCCGGCATTGGAACCCTGCTGGCCGGACATAAACGCACCGGACTCATCCAACTGGCCCTCGCTTTCATCGGAGGCGCCCTCACCCTGCTTCCGATTCTTCCAATAATCCATACTGTTTCACCCTATCTTTCCGACAGCAACCAATTGACGGAAAAACTCGAAAGCGGTGAATTGGTTTCCCTGCCTACCCTTGTGATAACACTGCTCCTCAGCCTCATCGGCGTGTTGATTTTCTCCTGCACCTGGCTCTGGTCCTCCGTGACAACAGCCCCGCGCAAAAAGACCCCACCCCCGCTGCCCGGTTCCACTACACCTTAGAAGCCGCTTGACGAATTATCTATGGGATCACAGTCAGATTACCACAACCCAAGTGTACACCCGCGTTGTGCCGGTCGATCTAAAAGTGCCTCTGGAGTCAGCCCTCGACTCCTGACAGATTTTATCCTGGCTTAGCTTTTGAATCGGGAGAGGTTGCTTCGGGGCGTTTCCCAACATCAGATGAACATGGTTCAACATCAGCAAGAGGCATGCATCGAAAGATTCAAATCACTGACAAATTCCCCGCCTTCGCATTGCGGACGGCGGAAACCAAAATTCCAGTGTCAAAAGTCGCCAACTTTCCGCCGTGCTTCACCGCCAGCGCGAGCAGATAAAGATCGGTCAGATGGCGCGAGCTGTGAATCCGCTCCGCTGAAAAAATGGCATCGTCGCGAATCGAAAGGTCGTCCGGCCAGAATTCATGGTTGGTCTGGCCGGCGAATTTTTGCAGCCTTGAAATCAAATCACCCGGCATGAAATGCGCGTTCCGGCTGTAACTCCGGTTTGACATGATGCGGACAACGCCGCTTTCAGTAAGCGGGCAGCTCGCCCAACCGCGCTTCGCATGGGCCGCCCACCAGGCATGCGCCCGATCATGAAAAGCGTGGTCGGGGTCAAGCAATGCAATGACGACATTGATATCCAGCAAAGTTCGCATGATTTAGATGCCTTCTTCGTCGCGCAGTTTTTGAACATGCTCAAGCGTGACGACTTCACCGCGCGAAGGCAGTACCGGCACGCCGCCGCGCAAAGTCGGACGATTTTTTTTCTGCGCTGCAGGCGCAGTCAAACCCCGGCGCGCAAGGTTGGAAATGACCTCCCCGGCGGTACAGCCTTCGGATTGGGCCAGTTCCTTGGCCGCCTGCAACACGTCATCTTCAATGTTCAACGTCGTTCTCATGCATCTGATGTTATTGCATCAAGGCATCAACGTCAAATTTCTTCGTCCCGGAAATCGGGCGCGGCGACCGTCTCCCCCTGCCCAAGTGCGGACACGGAAATAAACCGGGTTGAGATTCAAGTCCCTTGCAGTCAGCCGCTGAATTTGCTTTTGTCTTCCGGCGTCTGCTTTTAACTTCAATCCCTTATGGCCAATGACACCGCAATCAAACCCACGCGCTCTGAAGATTTTCCCGAATGGTACCAGCAGGCCGTCGCCGCCGCCGATCTGGCTGAAAATTCAGATGTCCGCGGCTGCATGATCATCAAACCCTGGGGCTACGGTCTCTGGGAACAAATCCAGCGCCCGCTCGACCGGATGTTCAAGGAAACCGGGCATGACAACGCCTATTTTCCTCTCTTTATCCCGCTCAGCTACCTGCAAAAAGAAGCCGACCACGTCGCCGGGTTCGCAAAAGAATGCGCCGTTGTCACCCACCACCGCCTGGAAACCGATGCTTCCGGTCGCCTGGTACCCAAGGGTGAGTTGACCGAACCGCTCATCGTCCGCCCCACCTCGGAAACCATCATCGGCGCCTCGTTCGCACGCTGGGTGCAGTCCTACCGCGATCTGCCTCTGCTGCTGAACCAATGGGCCAACGTGGTCCGCTGGGAAATGCGGCCCCGGCTCTTTTTGCGCACCACCGAATTCCTCTGGCAGGAAGGCCACACCGCGCACGAAACGGCGGATGAAGCCCGCGAAGAAACGGAAAAAATGCTGGGTGTCTATGAAACCTTCGCCAAGGAATACCTCGCGCTGCCCGTGTTGACCGGTGAAAAAAGCGAAAGTGAACGCTTCCCCGGCGCGAACCGGACGCTTTGCATCGAGGCCATGGTTCAGGACCGCAAGGCCGTCCAGGCCGGCACCTCGCATGACCTCGGCCAGAATTTCGCCAAGGCCGCCAACATCCAGTTTTTGTCGCGCGATAACAAGCAGGAATTCGCCCACACCACAAGCTGGGGCGTCAGTACGCGCCTGATCGGCACGCTCGTCATGGCCCACGGGGATGACAACGGCATCATTCTTCCTCCTCGCGTCGCGCCGTCCCAAATCGTCATCCTGCCTGTCATTCCAAAAGAACCTCAACGGGCCGATATCCTCTCGGCCTGCGAGCAGCTCGCGGCGGAACTCCGCGCCCAAAACTGGCATGGCGAACCCTTGCGCGTCAAAGTGGATGCCCGCGAAAAAACAGGCGGCACAAAAAGCTGGGACTGGATCAAAAAAGGAGTGCCCCTGCGCGTCGAGATCGGGCCTCGCGACCTGGCGTCGGGCAGCGTTTTTGTCGGACGCCGCGACCGCGAAGCCAGGGACAAGCAGTCGCTGCCGCGCAACGAATTCGTCGCCAAAGCCGCCGCACTATTGCAGGAAATCCAGCAGGGACTGTATGACCGTGCGCTGGCATTCCGCAATGAGAACACACGCAGGATCGACTCGAAAGAGGAGTTCTACGCCTACTTCACGCCGAAAAATCCCGAAAAACCGGAGATCCACGGCGGCTTTGCCCTCGCCCACTGGTGCGGGTCACTGGAAGTCGAGGAACAATTGAAAAACGACCTGAAAGTCACCATCCGCTGCCTGCCCTTTGACGAAAAAGAGCCCGGCGCCTGCATCTTCACAGGCAAGCCCAGCAAACAGCGCGCCGTCTTCGGCAAATCGTATTGACCCAGCCACCTGGGAAATGGCACATGGATATCCATGTGAATAAAGGAATCGCAGCTAGGGCTCCTCGTCTTCGAGAAGTCCGGGCTCGTTGATGTCTTTAAATGCACGCGTGTCGGAGGCTGCTGACAATTGTTTTTCAACCTCCGCATGATAGAGCTTGCGCAGAGTCTCGGTATCCGGGCCTATCCTCAGATTGCGCCCCCGCCACAGGATCACCGGCATGATGCCAATCCGGCTGTTGGTGACGAAGATTTCATCGGCGGCCTCCAACTCCTCCACCGCCCAGCGCCCCTGCTCCAATTCCCCCCTCCAGTTTTCCATCACCCAGTGCCGGACAACCCCCGCCCGGCAGCCGCAACTGTGATCGGGCGTGAACAGCGTTCCCTCCTGGAGCCAGAACACATTCGCCATCGAGGCCGACGCAATTTCCTCCCGTTCGTTCAGCAGGATCGTTTCATCATAACGTGTCTCATGCCTGGCTTGGTAGTGGAGCAAATAACTCAGTGTTTTCAAGCGCGAATCCCAGGCCTCGGACGAAACCCGCAGGCGCGAAAGATCCAGCGTGTAATTTGCCGGCACATGGTCGATCCCTTCCTCAAACATCGTGTTCAACCCGGAGGAGGTCAAAAACCAGCGCCAGATCCCATCCCCTTCCGGAACCGCCCCGTGATTATCGGCGCCATCAATCGGCAACCCGATAGATTTCGCGCCTGTGATGAGATTCCTAAGGTGGGATTCATAAAAGAGCGCCACGCCTTTGCGCACCACAACGGTTTCAAAAACACCCAGGCCATAGCGGAATCCCGAGTCTGATAGCTCCACTCTGGGTTTTTCACTCATGGCAAGGCGCCCGTTTTTCGCGCGGGAATCGGCCGCCGGGCCTGATAAATCGAAAAAGCCTGGCATAACGCCCGCGCCTTATGCTCCGTCTCTTCAAATTCCAGGACCGGGTCCGAATCGGCGGTAATGCCGCTCCCGGCAAAGAAGGAAAGCTTTCCGCGGTGGTATTCCGCCGTACGGATCGCGATGTTAAACTGGGCGCTGCCGTCAAACCCAAAGTACCCGATGGCCCCCGTATAAAACCCGCGCCGGAACGGCTCGAGCTGCGCGATGATTTCACGGGCCCGTTTCTTTGGGGCGCCCGTGATCGAGCCGCCGGGAAAACAGGCCCTGACAGCCTGCACAGGCGAGACATCCCCGCGCAACTGCCCCTCAACAGTCGAAATCAAATGAAACACATGCGAAAAAGCCTCGCAATGCAGCAGGCTCGGCGCCGTCACGCTGCCATACTCGCATATCGCGCCCAGATCGTTCCTCTCAAGGTCCGTAATCATGATAAGCTCGGCGATTTCCTTCGGGGAAGTGGCCAGCTCGAACGCATTCTGCCGGTCGCGCAGGCTGTCCCGGTCGCGGGGCCGCGTGCCTTTGATCGGCTGCGTGCGGATACGCCCGCCTTGCAGGCTGATGAACAGTTCCGGCGAAGCCGAGCATAAAATCCTATCCTGACATTCGAGATAAGCCGAAAGCGGCGCGCCCGTCGCCTGCCAGAGGGCCTGGAAAAAACGGCGTGCGTCAAAATCCGGCACCGCACGGCAAAAGCGGCGCGCGAGATTCGCCTGATAAATGTCCCCGCTTCGAATGTGTTCCTGCGCCGCCTCGATCATCCGGCAGTATTCTTCCAAACCCGGTTCCCCGGCCCAGTCCTCGTCCAGGGCCGCCTGGGAACGTTCGACCTCTTCCGGGAACAACGGGTCCTGCGAAACCGGTTCCAGCTCCGGATAAAACGCAAAATCAAAATCGCCATCGTAGGAAAAATAGCCCACGGCCGCCCCCGGCGGATGCAGGCAGTCCGGACCGGATTTTGTCCGTTCTTTCAAGGCTTCATCCAGCCGACCCCAGTCGTCCCAGGAACCGGACAGGCGAAAATCCGGGCGCCCGAACAAATAAACCGTGTCGGTCAGGTCCGCCCGCAACAATGCCGCGCTGCATTCGCCGAAGTTCATAGGTCCTGGAGCGGTTTTGCCGCTTCCTTCAGCAGCGTGTCATTGACTTCCGGCCCCACAACGGCGAGCGCCATCCGGCCCGGTCGGAACAAATCGCGCGCCACGGCCTGCACCTCACTGGGAGTCACTTCTTCAATGGCGCGGATCACGTCGGCGGGCTGCAGCATAACGTTGAGCCCAACCAGCGATTCCCCCATCCACATCATGCGGCTAGTCGTGCTCTCCAAATGCAGTTTCATCTGGCCGATGATGTAATCCTTCGCCCGGCGCAACTCGACCTCGTCCGGCTTTTTCCGGGTGATGCGCTCCAGTTCCACGGCCACCAATTTCATGGCCTTGACAAGCTTGGGTGTATCGACTCCCGCCTGCACATAAAACGCGCCGGTTTCATGAAAATGCGCCGTAGCAGAATTGATCGAGTACGCCAACCCGTGCTTTTCGCGCACCATCTGAAAAAGCCGCGAGCTCATGTTTTCGCCCAGCATGACGCTCAGGAGCTTGAGGGCGTAGCGGCGTTTGTCGCCTTTGGGATAGGCAAGCACGCCGAGAGAAAGGCTGCATTGTTGAACGGGACGGGGCACGGAAACCAATGCCACGCGGCTGCGGGACGGGGCCTTGAAAACAGGCGCGGAAAATTTCGAGCCGGTGCGGCTGACATTCACATAGCGCTTGGTCAGGGAGTGTATCCGTTCGCGCGTGACCCCGCCTGCCACCGAAACCACCAGGGTCTCCGGACTGTAATGGCTGCGCCAAAAATTCATCAGGTCTCCGCGCTTCATGGCCGACACCGACCCCGGGCTCCCGGTGATCGGCCGCCCCAATCCGTGCCCAGACCAAAGAGCCTGGTTGAGTTGCTCCATCACAAGCGATGAAGGCTGGTCTTCGTACATGCGGATTTCTTCGAGGATGACCCCCCGTTCGCGTTCCAATTCCTCCTTGGGAAAATTGGATTTCCAAAGCATGTCAAAAAGGACATCCAGCACCAGCTCCAGATGGTCGGCATCCAGACGGGCGTAATAGCAGGTCATTTCCTCTGCTGTGAAGGCGTTCAAGTCGCCGCCCTTGCTCTCGATTTCCTGGGAAATCTGAAGGGCGTTGCGGCGGGCGGTACCCTTGAACAGCATGTGTTCCAGAAAATGCGCGCCGCCGTGGAGGCCGGGGGTTTCATAGCGCGCGCCGGTCCGGAACCAGAGTCCGACCGAAACACTGTCCACCTGCGGCATGTGGCAAAATGCAAAATCCGAACGCCCAACCGCCTCGCGGTCATAAGAAACCATAACAGAACAGCTTACGCTTCCCTGTCAACCTGTCAAACAGGCTTCTCACGGGATTTCCGACGCCGCTTTGGGAATGCACGCCCGGATAAAAATAAAGCATTTGAGCCGTATCTGTTCCATTGCAAAGCCGGAAAATTAACCTTACGGTTTTTGCGGATGAAACCAGCTCCGCCGCCTGCCAGCTTCCATTTCTTTTATCGACAGCCCGCAGATGGAGCCTTCTGTAACATGTTAAAATCTTAATAATGGAACGATGAAAAAATGACTGAGAAACTACGTTACGGAACTTGGGGCTCTGACGAAGCCGGACTGCCTTGTTTTAACCTCACTGCTGGCGACAATGACGCGCGCGAAGCGCCCTTCCGGCATCTGATCGGCACGGGTCGGCTCCTGGCAATGGCGGATCGCTGGGGGCGGGCACATCTGTTCACGACCGAAGGCGGCTTTCTCTGGCTCAACAAACCCGGCGATGCGCCGGTCAATGGTTCGTTGTATTTAAAGATGGAGTCGGACGGGAAGGCGCTTCCCCTGCTACACGGCGCGTTAACGCAGAAAAACGGAATACGGATCGGGGTCGGACATATTGAATACTCCGGTGAAGTACAATCCGAAGGAGTCCATCTGCGGGTTGTGCAACAATTTTATGCAAGACCGGACCGGGGACGTGTTCTTTTTGCCCGTTTCTCGCTCACCAATCTTGGAAATACACCTCTCCAGACCCGTCTAAAAATCTGCAGCGATGTCACCTGCGCGCAGGCCGGATTGCACCCGATTCTGCAACCCGGATTGGCCGGGTTCAGCAAAGCCCATGAACAGCTTGGTGATGTTTTTTTGGCTGCCGCTCCGGAATGGCAGCCTTCTGCCGAACAGCAAACGCTGGCCCTGGGCCATGATGCAGTCCTTGCACCCGGTAAAACATGGACTGCGGACGTTGCCACGGGTTATGGCAGCGCCGGAGCGGTTCAAATTCCTCCGCTGGATGAAGTCAGGAAACAATGGAGCAGCAAACTGGAGCCTTTTCGCGTCGATGCGCCCGAGGAATGGATGCGGCAGGAATGTTTGTGGAATGCCGGACAGTTGCTTTCCTTCACCTGCTACGATGGCTCGGTGGACGAATATTTCATCGCACTCGGCGGCTATGGTTGGGGCGAATTCGGAGTCAGGGAAGTCGCAGAAACCAGCATGGTGCTGGCGGACTGCGACTGGGAGTTGGCGGCCTGTTCGCTTCGCTTCGTCGCCAAAACACAACTGGCCAGCGGCGACATCCCCAAAATGCACTCGATGCGCCGCGACCGCAAGGTGCGCGAGTTCGAAAGTGACAACGAACTTTGGTTCGTGATCGGCTGCTGTGAAAGCATTGCGAGCGCCGGAAAAACACAGTTTTGGGATGAACCGTGCAGCTTTTGGGACCAGGGCGAAGGCAGCATCTGGGAACACGCCAGGCGCGCCTTTTATTGGGTGCGCGACGGCATCGGCCTCGGCAGCCACGGGTTGATCCTTATGCGGCAGGGCGACTGGAATGATTACCTCTCGCTGGTGGGAGCCGGAGGCCGGGGCGAGTCCGTGATGAATTCCGGCATGGCCTGCTTCGCATTCACGGCGATGGCGGATCTTGCGCGCCGCCGCGGTGAAACACAGTTTGTAGCCGAACTCGAAGCCTACACGGCCAAACTTCGCCAAGCCGTCAACGCTGTGTTCGACCAAGGCTGGTTTCTGCGGGGCTACACCGACAATGGCAAGCCGGTCGGCTCCTATGAAGAGGGCCGCCTTTTCATCAATGCCCAAAGCTGGTGTTCCCTGGCAAAATGCGGCACGCCCGAGCAGCGGAAAACCGCCCTCAAAAATGCCGTGGCCCGCTGCCACACCGACATCGGCCTGATGCTCATGAGCCTGCCTTACAGCGGCCCCGCACCCGAAGGCATTTCCGTCTGCGCCTTTCCCGATGGCGAAGGCGAGAACGCCGGGATTTGGCCGCAGACAATCTACTGGATGGTTTGGGCGCTGGCGGAAGAGGGCCTCGTTGAAGAGGCATTCAGCGAATGGATCTGCGGCACCTTGCGCAATCATTCCCGCCGTTTTCCGGAAGTTCCCTACGGCATCTTCAATGGCCCGGATTGTTTTTCCTCGAAGTGCGCGGGGGAACGCGAGGGCTGGACCCAGCTTGAACTCGTGGACCGCGCCCGCACGGTACCCATGAATCCCATGATCGCCTGGCAAGGCTTCGCGATGAAGAAAATCAACCGGGCGAAAAAGGCTCGCAGTATGGTGTAAAATCCAAAGCGGTGTCGCGCCTCCGGCTTGCCACCGCACTCCACATCGGACATGGCGATCCATGCCTGTTGGATTCACGCAGGCGTTTATTCCGAAACCAAGCCTGCAAGATAAGCCAGTACCTTGCTGTCGAACTGCAGCCCGGAGTCCATCGCGCGCGCCAGATAATCCGGCACTTCAGCGCGTCTGAGGAGCAGGACGCTGATTTCCTCGTCCTCGCCCAAGCCGGGGACCGGGTATATATTTTCAGGAAGGGTTTCATCAATCTCAACCAGCACCACATGCGTGCGTTCGCTGCTCAGGCCGGGCGTGTTGTATCCTGCGGGCAGCAACCGGACCACGCGCCCATGATACCCCGTTTCCTCCTTCAGTTCCCGAAGAGCCGCGATTTCGGGCGTTTCGGAGCCGTCGATCAGGCCGGCCGGGAATTCAATCACCAGTCCCTGCGCAGGCGGGCGGTACTGTGAAATCAGCAAGAGGCGGTTTGACGGCATCAACCAGGAGATCAGGAGAACAGCCCGGCATTCGCCGTTGCGCGCCGCCATTTCCCATACCCGTTCGGATCCCCGCGCGTCCTTCCAGCGAATGGACTGCAGGTTCAGAAACCTGCCCGAGGCGAGTGTTTCCCGGGAAAGTTCACGGCTGGGATCGTTTTTACCTGTGGAGCTCATATCAATATATGAAGTTGGAATTAGGACGGAGTGTCCGGCTTCTACCATGGAAATACAAACAAATTTCGGTTTTCATGGAAAAGACTTTCGTCTAGCGTGAACTCCACTTATAACAAAAACCATTCCGTTGATGGATTTCACAGACGGGCGCAAGTCCGCACCCTGTGTTCTCGGGAAAAATCGGATTAAAACGCCAACATGAGCACTCAATCAAAAAAAACAAAAGTTTATCTTGTCGCCAACAACCATATCGACCGGGAATGGACCTATGACTCGCAGTTGACGCGGGTCCTGACCACGCAGTTCTTTGAGGATTTGATCACCACTTTCAAAAAAATCCCCGATTTCCAGTTTGTCCTCGATTCCCAAACTGTGCCCCTCGACGATTTCCTGGAGTTGTATCCGGAAAAAAGGGGGGTGCTGAAAAAATATGTCGCCGAGAAAAGATTATGGGCGGGCCCCTGGTACACGGCGCCCGATTGCTTTTATTTGAGCGGCGAATCGGTGGTGCGAAACCTGCTGGTGGGCCATGAGGTCGCGGCCTCTTTCGGCAATGTCTCCAAATTCGGCTATACACCGTTCGGATGGGGCCAGCTTTCCCAGCTCCCGCAGATATATGCGGGCTTCGGCATCGACAGCGTGTTCTTTTACCGCGGAGCCGACACGATCAAGAGCAACTATTACAAATGGGTCGGCGCCGATGGAACAAAGGCCTATTGCATCAAATATCATCGGACAAACTTCTTCGACAAGGTGTTCCGCCCGATGACAAAAAACCGGGAAGCGGTTCCGTGGGACCGGGAGTTGAATTATACCGGGGACGAAGTGCCGTTCATGTTCGGCAGCGACGACTACAAATATGAACACGGTTTTGTCGCGGGCGGCAAATACCACATCAAGCAGGACAAGATCGGGGACGCCATCGAGAAGTTCACCGAGGAGCACCGGCCTCATTTCCCAGGCAACATCGTTCTGGGCATGAATGGCATGGACACCTGCTTCCCTTCACTCAAAGGACTTCTGGCAATCGATGAAGTCAAAAATGAAAAGAAGGGCAAGCCCCGGAATTACGACCTGTTTTACAGCAGCCTCGACCGCTTTTCAGCCGACTTGAAAAAAGCGGTGGCAACCGCCCGGGTGAAGTTGGAGGAACATTCCGGGGAAATGCGGCGCTTTTTGCCCGGGTTCGGCGGCCCTAACAAATCGGAGCTCAAGAGCACGCATTTCTACCTGGCCGCAACACGCCCGCGCCAGAAATCCAGGAATGCAAAGGCCGAGAACCTTCTCGCCCGCTACGCGGAGCCGTTTGCCGCCGTCAGCCACATGCTCGGAAAATCCTATCCCCAGGAATACCTGACTTCCGCGTGGAAACATCTCCTGAAATGCCACCCGCACGACACCATCGCCGGCTGCGGCGTCGATGCCATCGAAGTCGATATGCTCAACCGCCTGGACCAGGTGATCCATATTGCCAGGGCGGTTCTGAATGTGTCGGCCCAGCATATCGTGACCCGGATCGACAATTCACAGCTCAGCGACAATGAACTGGCGCTTGTGGTCTTCAATCCCTCGCCTTTCATGCGCAAGGAAGTTGTCAGCACCTGGCTGCACCTGCCGGAAAAACTGGGCATCAACGACTTTGAAATTGTCGAAAAGCAAAGCGGGCAGAAGGCGGAGTTCGAGATTGTGGAACGCGGGGAGATGACCGACCGGATCTTCAGAGACCTCACCGACACCAGCCTTTACATTTATGGCGAACTGGTCCAGATCCGCCTGAACGCCTCGGTGGACGCGCTCGGATACAAGACCTATATTGTTAGGAAATCGGCCTCAAAGCTGTCGTTTGGCTCCGAAGTGCGCTTGATGGACAACCGCATGGAAAATGAGCACCTGCAGGTGACCATCAACGACGACGGCACCTTCAATATCCTTGAAAAGGAAAGCGGCAAATCCTACGCGGACCTGCATTACTTTACCGATACCGGCGACAACGGCGATTCATGGGTCCGCTTTGTTCCCGACCGGAACCGGCTTCATTCAAGCCGCGGCCTCACGGCGGACATTCACAGGATCGAAAGTTCAAGTTTGGCGACCCGCTACCAAATCGACTACCAGATGATGGTTCCGAAGGGGCTCGAAAAGAAAAATTACATCATGGAAGGGTATTATGATTATGCGGAAAGTTCGAAGGAGCTTGTGCCTTTGAAGATCCGCTCGGTTCTGACTTTGTCAAAAGGCTCCAGAAGCCTTGATATCCAAACTGAGATCGACAACCGTTCGTTCGACCATCTGGTGCAGGTTGTTTTCCCGACGAGGTTGAAGACCGATAAAGTACACGCGGAATCGGGCTTTGATGTCGTGGAGCGCAGCATTGTCCGGAACGAAAAGAAGGCGGACCCCAGCCTGGTGAACGGCGAGGACCCCTTCATCCGCTTTGTGGATATGTCCGGACCCGACGGCGGGCTGGCGATTCTGAGCGACAGCGTGAAAGGCTATGAGCCCCTGGGAGACGAGGACAACAGCCTGGCGCTCAACCTGATCCGGGCCTACACCTCGCAGCTCGTCACCATCTATGGTCGCAAGGAACGGCGCACCGATTCCGCGCTCACCCAGGCGCAGGGAATCCACAAATTCCATTATGCCGTGTATCCCCATGCCGGGAACTGGGAAAACGGTTGTCTCGAGCAGGCTGAGAAGACAAACTATCCGCTGGTCCCGGTGCAGACGCATCGCACCTTCGGAAAACTGCCTTCCGAATCAGGCTTCATCAAGGTCGCATCAACGGCGCTTGTGCTCAGCGCGCTCAAAAAAGCCAATCGCGAAGACGCCGTCATTCTGCGACTTTACAATCCCTCGACAAAAGCTGTGGAATCCGAAGTCGAGTTCATGCAGGAGCTTGCGGGCGTCGATGCGGTCAATTTGAACGAGGAAAAGCTCAAGACCGGAGGCCGACCCGACTTTAAAGGCCGCAAACTCAAAGTAAACATCGGGCCGAAAAAAATCGTCACCTACAAACTCAAATTCAAATCAAAGTCTTAACATCCCAGAAAGAATTATTCATGAGTCATTCAATCAAAATTCCGGACATCGGTTCATTCGGCGCGGATTCCGGCCTCATTCCGTTGCAGGCTTGCAGCGACGGATTTTACAAAACCGGAAGCAATGGCGTCGTCTCCATTACGGCGACCGGCGATAAAAAAGTGGAGTTCATCGCCTTCGAAAAACATACGATCGCCTATGTCAAGTCGGCCATGGGTTATCCGGCCTATTATCCGGTCCACCCGATCCGCCTGGAAAGGCCCGTCAAAGCCGTGCTGATGGATTTGGACGGCACCAGCGTCCGCAGCGAAGACTTTTGGATTTGGATCATTCAAATGACCACCGCAAGCCTGCTTGGGAATCCGCGCTTTGAGCTGGAGGAAGCCGACATGCCCTATGTGTCCGGGCACAGCGTCTCGGAGCATTTGAAGTATTGCACCAAAAAGTATTGCCCCAATAAGACGGTGGAAGAGGCACGCGATTTTTATTTTCAGCATACCCACCATGAAATGCAGGAAATCATGGAAGGCCGCGGCAGGGAGAACGCCTTCGTGCCGACCGAGGGCGTGAAGGAATTCCTTCTGGAGCTGAAATCCATGGGGATCAAAATCGGCCTGGTAACATCCGGGCTTTACGAAAAAGCCTGGCCGGAAATCCTTTCGGCATTCAAGACCTTGAAGATGGGCGATCCCCTGGATTTTTACGACGCCGTCATCACCGCCGGTTTCCCGCTGCGCAAAGGCGTCAGCGCCGGAACCTTGGGCGAACTTTCCCCCAAGCCGCACCCCTGGCTCTATGCGGAAACCTGCCGGGTCGGATTGGGGATCGAGTTCAAGGACCGCCATTCCGTGATCGGCATCGAAGACAGCGGGGCCGGGGTCTGTTCCATCCGCCTTGCGGGCTACACCACCATCGGCATCGCCGACGGCAACATCATTGAAAGCGGCACCAAGGGGTTATGCGATCATTATTGCAATAACTTCAACGAAATCCTGAAGGTGATCAAAGGCTGAATTGGCATTGTCTATGGCGCTCAATTTTCTATTCAAGGGCGTTATCATTGGATTCTCCATCGCCGCGCCGGTTGGGCCGATTGGCGTTCTCTGCATCCGCCGCACTTTGAGAGATGGAAAACGGATCGGATTGGCCATCGGTTTGGGCGCGGCGATTGCTGATACCGCCTATGGCGCAGTTGCAGCTTTTGGTCTTACGATCATATCCAACTTTTTGGTTGGCGAAAAATTGTGGCTTTGCCTTCTTGGCGGCTTATTCCTCTGCTATCTCGGCATTCAAACCTTTATCAGCAAACCTGCCGGGAAGGCTCCGGAAGTTCGTGTCGGCGGATTCTTCTCAGCCTGCCTCAGCACGTTGTTCCTTACGCTTGCAAATCCGCTGACCATTCTGTTTTTTGTTGCCGTGTTTGCCGGGTTTGGTCTTGGGACATCGCGGGACTATTTCAGCGCGAGCACGTTGGTTGCAGGCGTATTTCTCGGTTCAATTCTTTGGTGGCTGTTGCTCAGTAGTTGCGTCACCTTATTTCGATCACGAATTACCGGGCGCTGGATGCGCACCATAAACCAATTGTCGGGCGGTGTTATCGTCGCGATTGGGCTTTATTCGCTGTCGCTGTTTTTCTTCAGATGATGTCTCCGGAGCGCGGGTCAAGGAGTCGCCGGGGAGACCATCCTGCCTGCACCGCTGCGCATCTGGAACACTCACGATTTATCGGAGCTGCGCAGCGGATGTTTTTCAGCTCCCGCTTTGGGGGGTGTGGTATTTTTGATTATGCCTAATTTTCAGGATTGGAAAAACAAACACATCACCTCTCACAAAGCCACAAAGAACACAGGGGGTGAAAGCACATACATCGAAGGAAGAAAATGTATTTCGCGCCAAGCTCGCTAAGCCCGCAAAAAATTCAAAGGGCAGGATGAATGCTTGCGCTATCGAACTCATTTCAGATTTCTATTTGATGTATAGTATGTCGTGAAGTCGCGTTGAATGCGGTTGCGCTTATGTAAGTTGTCATAGTAGCCAAGAAATTCTGTGGCCAAGGATGTTTCTTCAACCGTTTTACCATCTTCATCATTCAACTGAACAAGACATGGGAGGTTTACGTGAATTCCGCCAATCGTAGTAAAGCGATTCACAGCCTCTAAATACCCAGCGCGCGCAAAAGAAACTTTTTCTGATATTACCTCTCTTAGGTGTAATCCACGCACATAATTATGCCAGATTCCAGTCTACACTTTTTGATCCGATACTGGTTCGCCGGGCAACTCCGACATACGTCGCGAGTGTTCCAGATGCCCGGCTGTGCGGGCGGGACGCCCGCGCTCCCATCGAGCACAAATGCAAATCCGCATTCATCCGTGTAATCCGTGGTCAAAGTATATTTCCTCTGCGCTCTCTACGGCTCAGCGGTGAGTGATTGCTTTGGCTAAATAATTTGTGAACGGGGCCTAGACTTTAAAAATGAATCCCACATCATGCACGCATGGCTCTGCAGGCACGTCTCCAGTGGGAATCGAAAGAACGCCAAATCCTGGCCCCTTACGCCCAGTACAGCTCGGAAAGCCGCGGCCGGCACCATGCCGAACCCGTCCATGTTTTCCGGTCCGAATACCAGCGCGACCGCGACCGCATCATCCACAGTTCCGCCTTTCGCCGTTTGGAATATAAAACCCAGGTCGTCCTGAACGGCACCGGCGACCACTTCCGCACCCGGCTGACCCACACAATCGAAGTCGCCGCCATCAGCCGCACCACCGCCCGCGCCCTCGGGTTGAATGAAGATTTGTCGGAGGCGGTTTCCCTGGCCCATGACCTCGGCCATCCGCCCTTCGGCCACCCCGGCGAGCACACCTTGAACCAGCTCATGACCGAGCACGGCGGGTTCGAACACAATCGTCAGAGCCTGCGCGTGGTTGAGGAACTCGAGATGAAATATCCCGAATTCAACGGGCTGAATCTTTCATGGGAAGTCCGGGAAGGCCTGTGCAAGGGATTTCTGGAAGCATTCGGCGACGGCCCCCAGCCGAGCCTCGAAGCCCAGATCGCAGATGCGGCGGATGAAATCGCCTATTGCTGCAACGACCTCGACGACGCGCTGGAAAATTGCCTGATTGCGCCGGAAGACCTGCGGGACATCGCGCTTTGGAGTAAAATCGAAGAGGACGTGGCGCAAAACTATTCCAAGCTCGAATTTTCCCGCAAGCGCCGCTATCTCATCCGCTGCCTGATCGACATGCTGGTCGAGGACCTCTGCCGGCAGTCGGATGCCAATATCGAGGAATCGGGGGTCAAGACCGCTTCACAAGCCCGCGCCCAAAACAAACGCCTGATCGGGTTTTCCATGCCCATGCGTTCCAATATCCAGAATTTGCGCGACTTCCTCATGCAACATTTTTATTATCATCCCTCCGTGAGCCAGATCAACCAGCGCGCGTGCAAAGTTCTCCAAGCGTTGGTTGAGTTCTACCACAAACATCCGCACCTGATCGGCCAGAAGGCGGCCCTGCGCATCAAAAAGGACGGCCCGGCCCGCGCCGTCTGCGATTACGTTTCCGGCATGACCGACGGCTACGCGCTCAAGATGTACGCCAAGCACATTGGGACTGACAACTTGCTGACAGAACTTTTGCCGAAGTCCTGAAGCGCCATCATGAAATCCTCCGGTCGCATCCGAGTCACCACCGGTTCCGCCGGCGGCCTGTATTTGAAAGTCCCGCCAGGTTTCACGTCCCGCCCGACCCAGGACCGCATCAAGCAGGCCATTTTTTCCAGCTTCGCCGCCAAAGTACCCGGCGCGCAGGTGCTCGACCTGTATGCGGGAACCGGATCGCTCGGCATCGAGGCGCTCAGCCGGGGCGCGGCTTCCGCCACCTTCGTTGAATCCAATGCGGCCGTTTGCGCGACGCTCAAGGAAAATTTGGAGTATTGCCGTTTGAAGGGCAACATCGTCTGCCGCGACGTTCCGGCTTATCTCGCAGAGGGCAGCGGCCCGGCCTTCGACATCATTTTGGCCGACCCGCCCTACCTCAAGGGCAAGCATGAGGCCGTCCCAAGCGAGATGATCCGGCTTCTGGCCGGCAAATTGAACCCGGGAGGGTTGCTGGTCTGGGAACATGACAGCCGCAACTCCTGGCCCGCCCAGACCACGCTCAAGCTGTTGAAAACCACGCGCTACGGCGAAACCGCAGTCACTTATTTTGAATTAGAGGGCTAGAAACCAGATTTAACGCCAAGACGTCCGCCACAGGACGGACTCGCCGTGGCGAGCAAAACCGCCAACAAAAGACAACGATGGTTGGTCGCCAAAAAGCGCAAAATACATTTCTACGGAATAGATGCTGAGAGCTGAAAGCCAAACGCTGAAAGCTGTCCACTTAAAACTTACAAATCCGCCACCGGACGGATTCGCCGAGGCGAACTTAAGACTTTAAACTTAGTTTTTCCCGTTGACGCAATTATAACCCGCTCTTATTGTTTTACGTTTGTGTCGGCATGTTTTTAATTCGCTGCCGGCTCCTGAACAGGCCCTCCGTTGCCTGTCCGGGAAATAACCGAAACGGACAACGCTTTACGTAGAACGTAGAAAGATAGAGTATGATTAAAGTTGGCATTAATGGGTTTGGCCGCATCGGACGCATGGTGTTCCGCGCCGCCATCCAAAACTTCTCCAAAGACATCGAAATCGTCGGCATCAACGACTTGCTCGAACCCGATTACCTTGCCTACATGCTTCAATACGACTCCGTCCACGGTAAATTCAAGGGCGACATCGCCGTCGATGGCAACCATCTGATCATCAACGGAAAAAAAATCCGCCTCACCGCCGAAAAAGATCCCGCCACGCTGAAATGGAATGAAGTCGGCGCCGATGTGGTCGTCGAATCCACCGGACTTTTCCTCGACCACGCGACCGCGGAAGCCCACCTCAAAGCGGGTGCCAAAAAAGTCATCCTTTCCGCACCTTCCAAGGACGAGACTCCGATGTTTGTTTATGGCGTCAATCACGCCACCTACGCGGGACAAACGATCATCTCGAACGCTTCCTGCACGACCAACTGTCTCGCGCCGGTTGCAAAGGTCCTCAACGACACCTTCGGCATCAAGCGCGGCCTCATGACCACCGTGCATGCGGCGACGGCGACCCAGAAAACCGTGGACGGCCCGTCCAAAAAGGATTGGCGCGGCGGTCGCGGCATCCTCGAGAACATCATCCCCTCCTCCACCGGCGCGGCAAAAGCCGTGGGCAAGGTCATCCCCGAACTCAACAAGAAGCTGACGGGCATGGCCTTCCGCGTCCCGACCTCCGACGTCTCGGTCGTTGACCTCACGGTCGAACTTAACAAGGAAGCCTCCTACGAGGACATCTGCGCGGCCATGAAAAAGGCCGCCGATGGCCCGATGAAAGGCGTACTCGCTTACACCACGGACAAGGTGGTCTCCACCGATTTCCGCGGCGAAAGCTGCACCTCCATTTTTGACGCCGAGGCCGGCATCGCCCTCGACAAGACCTTTGTCAAAGTGGTTTCCTGGTACGACAACGAATGGGGTTATTCCAACAAGGTTCTGGAAATGGCCCGCGTCATTGCCAAGTAAACAATAAAACTGTTCTCCGGACGCAGCCTGCGGCAACACCGCGGGCTGCCGTTCCAATAAAAACCAACCGCCCCGCGCTTATGGCCAAAAAATCAATCCGCGACGTCGCCCTCAAAAACAAACGTGTTCTGATCCGCGTCGATTTCAACGTGCCGCAGGACAAAACCACCGGCGCCATCACCAATCCCCAGCGCATCGCGGCCGCGTTGCCGACCATTCAATACGCCCTCGAACAAGGCGCCTCGGTCGTGCTCATGAGCCATCTGGGCCGCCCCGACGGCAAGCGCATCGAGAAATACACTCTCAAGCCGGTAGCCGATAAACTGCAGGAACTGCTCGGCAAACCCGTAAAATTCCTGAATGACTGCGTGGGTCCTGAAGTCGAAAAAGCCTGCACCGCCCTCAAGCCCGGTGAAGTTGTCCTCCTGGAGAATCTGCGTTTCCATATCGAGGAAGAAGGCAAAATCAAGAACGAGGACGGAACCTCCGTCAAAGCCGACCCTGAAAAAGTCAAAGCCTTCCGCGCCGGTCTCACCCGCCTCGGAGACGTATATGTAAACGACGCTTTCGGCACAGCCCACCGCGCGCACTCCTCCGTCGTCGGCGTGGAACTGCCTGAAAAAGTCGCCGGCTTCCTCATGCTCAAGGAACTGGAAGCATTTGCGGCCGTGCTCGACAACCCGAAACGCCCCCTGCTCGCGATCCTCGGCGGCGCAAAAATCGCCGATAAAATTCCGCTCATCAAAAACCTGATCGACAAGGCGGACGCCATCATCGTCGGCGGCGGGATGTCCTTCACGTTCAAAAAAGTGCTCGAGGGCATGGAAATCGGCGACAGCCTTTTCGACGCCGAAGGCGCAAAGCTCGTGCCTGAACTTGTGGAAAAGGCCAAGGCCCGCGGAGTCAAACTCATCCTGCCTGTCGATTTTCTCTGCGCCGACAAATTTGATGCCAATGCCAACACCCGGATTGCGGAAGCCGCCAACGGCATTCCCGCGGGCTGGATGGGGCTGGATGCCGGCCCCAAATCGATTGAGTTGTACCGCGCCGCCATCCTCGACGCCAAGACCATCGTCTGGAACGGGCCTCCCGGCGTGTTTGAGTTCGATAAATTTTCAGGCGGCACCAAGGCCATGGCCAATGCGGTGGCCGATGCCACGGCAGCCGGAGCCATCAGTGTCGTCGGCGGCGGAGACACCGCGACAGCCGCCAAAAAATTCAAGGTGGTGGAAAAGATGACGCATTGCTCCACCGGCGGCGGCGCCTCCCTCGAACTTCTGGAAGGCAAAGTCCTGCCCGGTGTGGCCGCGCTCAGCGACAAATAAAAATCTTCAACCGCCTCTCCCAAAACCCAACTCTCAATTCATAACTACAAATCCTATGGCTTTTCGCAGAAAAATCATTGCTGGCAACTGGAAGATGAACAAGACCGCCACCGACGCCAAAAGCCTCGTGGCCGAGCTGGACGAAAAACTGGCGAAAGTTGACGAAATCGAGGTTGTCATTTGCCCCCCGTTCACCGCGCTTCATACCGCCCAGGAAACGCTCGGATCACACTCTCATCTGATTCTCGGCGGACAAAATATGCATCAGGAAACCTCCGGAGCCTACACCGGGGAGATTTCCGCCGGCATGCTGCGGGATCTGTTTTGCCGCTATGTCATCCTGGGCCATTCCGAACGGCGGCAGTATTTCCATGAAACGGACGAGTTGGTCAATAAAAAGGCCCACGTTGCGCTCAAGGTCCTTTTGAAACCCATCATTTGCGTCGGCGAAACCCTGGCTGAACGCGAAGGCGGCAAAACCGAGAAAGTCGTGACCACCCAGGTCAAGGGTTCCTGCGCCGGGTTTTCAGATGAAAATTGGGACGATGTGGTCATTGCCTATGAACCCGTCTGGGCCATCGGAACCGGAAAAACCGCCACTCCCGCCCAAGCCCAGGAGGTTCACGCCCTCATTCGTTCCACGATTGAAAAAATCGCCTCCAAAGCCGTGGCCGACAAGATCCGCATTCAATACGGCGGAAGCGTCAAACCCGAGAATGCCAGGGAACTGCTGAACCAGCCCGACATCGACGGCGCCCTGGTGGGGGGTGCCAGCCTGGATGCGGACTCCTTTGTGGCGATCATTAAAAACGCTTGTCAGGACAGCGAAGCCGCGTAATTTATAAACCCCTATGGTTACGATCCTGATTTACATCATTACCGGCTTTTTCGTGGTCTGCAGCCTCCTGCTGACCTTCGTCGTGCTCATGCAACGGCCCCGTTCCGAGGGTCTTGGCGCCGCTTTTGGAGGCGGCATGACCGAATCGCTCTTTGGCGCCCAGACTACCGACGTGTTGACCAAGATTACAATTTGGTTGGCGGCCCTCTTTTTTCTCTGCACCCTTTCCCTCGCGGTTCTGCATGCCAAACGCAGCTCCACCAGCGACTTGGCAAAAGCGCTGAAGGCCAAGGCCGCTATTGAACAGAAGACCCGTGAATCCAATAAGGCTGAAAACCCTGCTCCGGTTGAAACTCAAGCTGCAAAAGCTCCTGCCACCTCCACGGCGGCCGGCGCCTCAGTTCCCCCGGCGCCTGCCACTGCTCCTGCCCCGGCCAAAAAATAGCACCCCGCTTCTTTCTCTGGGCTTGCCGTTGGTTCTGCTCCTGACCGGAGCCTGCTCCAACCGTTCCACACAGGCGGACTTGGTCTTCATCAACGGCGCCGAACCCCAAACTCTCGATCCGGCCCTCATCAGCGGCCAGCTTGAAGGACGGCTTTCCTATTGCCTTTTCGAGGGCCTGACACGACACAATGCCAAAGGCGAAGCTATTCCCGGAATCGCCGAGCGCTGGGAAATCTCGCCCGACAGGCGCACTTACACGTTTCATCTGCGCCCGGACGCATTCTGGAGCAATGGAGATCCTGTCACCGCGGGCGATTTTGCGGATTCCTGGCGCCGCGTGCTGGAACCGTCCACCGACGCTGTTTATGCGGAAATTTTATTCTTTATCGAAAACGCGGAAGCCTATCAAAAAGGTAAAATCACCGATTTCAACTTGGTAGGCATCAAGGCCCCGGATTCAAAAACCGTGCAGGTGCGGCTCACGTCGCCCACTCCCTTTTTTATAGATCTGACCGCTTTCACCACCTATCTGCCCGTTCACATGCCTTCCGTCAGGAAATACGGGGAATCCTGGGCTCGTCCGGGAAACATGATCTGCAACGGCCCGTTTCTTTTGAAAGACTGGCGGATCAATGACCGGGTCATCATGGTCCGCAATGAGCGTTACTGGGACGCGGTTCACGTCGCTCTGAGGCGCGTGGATGCCCTGGCCACCTCCCAGGGAAATACAGCCCTGAACCTTTATCTGACCGGCGAAGCCGATTTGCTCCTCGATAAGGGGCTCATCCCCTCCCAAATTTTGCCGGAATTGCGAAAACGCCGCGATTTCCATGTCTTCAATTTTCTCGGAAGTTATTTTTACCGCTTCAACACGACCCGCCCGCCGTTTAATAATCCGCTCGTGCGCAAGGCCTTTTCCGCATCCATCGACCGAAATGTCATCGTGCAAAAAATCACGCGCGGCGGCGAGGCGCCCGCCCGGTCCCTTGTTCCAGACGGCATTTCCGGCTATCAACCCTACCCCGGCATCGGTTACAACCCGGAACAGGCCAGAAAATGGCTGGCCGAGGCCGGATATCCCGGCGGAAAAAAATTCCCAAGTGTCAGCATCATGTACAACGCCTCCCAGCAACATGCCGCAATTGCCGTGGAAGTACAGGCCATGTGGAAACGGGAGCTCCGGGTGGATGTCGAACTGCGACAGCAGGACTGGCCCACTTACCTGCGCGATATGGACCTGCTCAACTTTGATGTGGTTCGTTCCAGTTGGGTGGGCGATTATGCAGACCCCAATACCTTTCTGGATTGCTTTGTCACCGGACGCGGAAACAACCGGACCGGCTGGAGCAACCCGCGCTACGACCAATTGCTCGGCATGGCCGGTGTGGAAAGCAATCCGCAAAAACGCTTCGACGATATGCGGGAAGCTGAAAAACTTCTGGTGAGCAAAGATCCTCCCATCGCGCCACTCTATTTTTATGTCGGCATGCTCTGCTTCGATCCGGACCGGCTGGGCGGAATCGAAGGCAATATCCTGGATGAGCATCCCATCCGGACCCTCTACCGAAAGGATGCAAAATAATGCCCGCCTTTATTTTCAAGCGCATCGTTCAGGCATTGCTGGTCCTGGTCGTCGTCGTCTCCGCGACTTTTCTCATGGTTCGCCTCGCCCCCGGCAGTCCGTTCGGGGCCGAGCGCAAACTGGACCCAGCCGTCGAGCAGCGCCTCAATGCGCACTATCATCTCGACGGCACGATCCCGGAACAGCTTCTCTGCTATTGGCGCAACCTGCTCCAGGGAAATCTCGGCGAATCGCTCAAATACAAAAACCGTACCGTTGTTGAAATTCTCGCCCAGGCACTGCCCAAATCGGCCCTCGTCGGAAGCTGCGCACTTGTGCTTGCGCTCGGGGTCGGCATTGTTGCGGGCAGCCTGGCCGCCGTTTATCATAATGGCCCCCTGGACCGCGCCGCCATGCTGCTGGCACTCAGCGGCATCTGTCTGCCCCCTTTCCTGCTCGCGCCCCTGGCCATCCTCGTATTCGGCATTTACTTCCAGTGCTTCCCGGTCGCTGGCTGGGGTTCTCTCGATCATCTCGTCCTGCCGGCCCTCTGCCTTGCAGCACCCTATGCGGCCTACTGCAGCCGCTTGATGCGGTCCAGCATGCTCGATGTACTCGACCAGGATTACATCCGGACCGCGCGCGCCAAAGGCGTCGGCGAGAGTACGGTTGTTTTCCGCCATGCCCTGAAATCCGCCATTTTGCCCCTTGTCAGCTTCACCGGGCCTCTTGCCGCCAACATTTTGACAGGCAGCATGGTGATCGAGGATGTCTTTAAAATCCCGGGGCTTGGGCCTTTCTTTGTAAACAGCGTATTGACCCGCGATGTGTTTCTGCTCGGTGGAACCGTGATTGTTTATTTCACCGTTCTCATCACGCTGAACACCTGCGTCGATATCCTTTATACCGTCCTGGACAAACGGATCAAACTGCTGTGAAAAACGCTTTCACTACCCGCCACGTCATCGTGTACTGCCTGCTCTTGCTGGGAGGCATGGTGCTGCTCGCGCTCGCAGGCCCGTGGCTGAGCCCCTATTCCTTCGACGACACCCGCTTCGCCCCGCTTGAAGCGCCGGGCATCGCTCATTGGTTTGGTACCGACATGAACGGGCGCGACGTGCTCACACGCACACTATTGGGAGCCCGGCTCTCGCTGCTGGTCGGTTGTGTCGGCGCACTCGTCAGCCTCACGGTCGGTGTTTGCTATGGGATGCTCAGCGGTTATTTGGGGGGAGCCATCGACAACCTGATGATGCGCTTCGTGGATATTCTTTATTCGGTCCCCCGGCTCATCATCGTGATTTTTTTGATCGCCGTCTTCGATGTGGAAGTGCGGCAATTCCTTACCCTGATCGGGCTGGGCGGATTGCAACAATGGTCCCGGTTGCTGGTGCTGTTCGTGGGGCTGGGACTGGTGGAATGGCTGACCATGGCGCGCATTGTCCGCGGCCAGGTGCTTTCGCTCAAGGAACGGCCCTTTATCGACGCCGCGCGCGTCCTGGGACAAAGCAATCTCATCATCATGTTCCGGCATCTTCTGCCGAACCTAACAGGGCTGATCCTGGTCTATCTCACCCTGACAATCCCTGCGGTCATCCTGGATGAATCGTTCCTGAGCTTCCTCGGCCTCGGCGTGCAGGCGCCCCAGGCCAGTTGGGGCACTTTGTTGTCGGAAGGCGCCGGATTCATCAATCCCATCAAAATATCCTGGTGGATGCTGCTCGGGCCGGGATTGTGCATGGCCGTCACGCTGCTGGCCCTGAATTTCCTCGGCGACGCCCTCCGCGACCGCTTTGATCCGCGGTATAACAAGCGGTGAAGCTCCCCGTCCGCCGCGGCGGAACGCGGGTGCGTGGGATATTGTGCCGGCGAAGGATGTCAGCCCAGGCTATTCGTCATCGCGAGAAACCAAACCTTTAAGGAAGGTGTTTTGAGCGGGAAAGAACGGGAAATTTTGGAGTGCGCCGGCAGAGCGTAGTGGCGACGGCGCTTTTTACTCGCGACGCATGTCGGAGTTGTAGAAAATCCAAAGCGGTGTCGCGCCTCCGGCTTGCCACCGCACTCCATGTCGCTTCATGGTCAAAAATGATTTTCGTTATAAGATTCTGCATTTTAACATGTTGCCACAAGTGTTCATTAGGAGGAGTCTTCGAGGTGGCGATCCAGTACTTGTGTATAACGGAGAGCTATCAAGAGGGGCAGAAAGGTCGCCGCGGCGACCGCTTCGGGCTGTATGGTCTCCTTCCTCTATCTCTAGGAACACAGGCATCTGGATCACTCGCGATTTATCGGAGTTGCGCAGCGGATGTTTTTTGATTCATTTCGGGCTGTGCTCATTACGCCCGTTCATGACGAACGCTCGGAGCTGACAGCAATTTCCTATCAGTTCAATAAATTAATCATTGTTGCGCCTGTTGGAACCAAGAGTGAATCCAATCGCAGATAAGAGCAGTTGCAGCGGCTGCACTTACTCCGATAGCAGCATTATCGATTGCTTTTTTATTCTGTTCATAAAAACCTGGTTCGTGAGTCTGCTTAGGAATAGCGGCGGTAACATTTCCCCTGTCAGGCGCTTGATTAGCTCCTAATAATCCATCGAGTTCAGCGTTGGTAAGATTTTTTTCGACGATATTATCATAAACAATTTCCTGTGATTTTAATCGAAGGCCCCAAAGAATCTCGGCCCAACCTCCACTGTTGTCCGGTTTCCGCCAAATAATTATTTGTTCAAAATATAATACACCATTGTTGTAACAAGCATCATCTATGTCATAATAAATTACATTGCCTCTAAAACCATAGGCTTCGAGAATTTTTTGGCTGTCTGGTCTATATTCTTTGGTCAATTCTTCAGTAATTTTTGTCTTGTTAGCGTCTATGAAAGATTTGATCTCATCTTCCGATTTTTGTGGTTCTGGGATTGGTTGCGATTGAATCGCAACATTATTATTATTCGCAGATGATGTTTGCGAAGCCGTTTCTGCCATCTGTGACTTTAGCTTTTCGTTTTCTAATTTTAGACGTTCAATTTCAACTTGCTGTTGAATGCTCTCAGTATCCGTTGCCTGCGTGTTTGTTGTTTTTGTGGCTGTACCTGCACATCCAACAATAAACAGAAATATTAAACACGGTGGAATGCTTTTACCCATAAACCCTCCCCATTGAGACTGACAAACAGGAGTTCATAGTCAAGGGGAAAAGCGGTAGTGGCTCGGTGTTGAAAAAAATGTGCCCCCTGCACGGATAGTCGGGCAGAGGGTTAGCCTGCAATGCAGACATATCATGCTACTCATTGCTGCTCTTCCACATCACTTTAATGTCAGGTGACTCTGCCCTTTCCATACAACTATCTGCAGGCTTTACCGGTGTGCATGTGGTTATCCGCGCTTGCGCGGTTTTACCGGGAAGTCAAAATTTTGGTTAACATACTTAACCTCCCTCTGGCTTTCAGCCAGGTAAAGCCTTACTGAAATTCAAGCTTTGTCAATCAAATCGCTGATCTCTTCAATCGTCCAGACATGATCGGTCTTCTTTCACTCGACAGCTCAAACTTCAAGTCCAACTGAGGCTCTTGAGAACCAACCTTAAGCAGATAGGAAACAGGCTTTCCAGCAATTGCATCGACGATGTTTACCACCTCCTGAATGTATTGTTCTAATCCGCCCTGCGGATCATAAGAGGGAACAGCATCCTTGCTCATATGTGCCAGAAAATAGTTCCGAGCCTTCACCTTCAGTTCATTGATTGACTGGCGATAGCTCTTCAGTCGCTTGTCGATCAATCTCGCATCCTGCTGCGGCATTGAATCTCTGATACTACGTAACGCTTCACGTAAAGAATGATTTGTTTTATCATCGTCATCCAATCGACACAGTCGAAGTATCAGATCGTTTTCAAGCACCCTAAGTTGTACCCGCCAACGGTGAAGATCAAATCGAGTTCCTGTTCTGATGCTGTATTCGGAAATGCTATTGCGATATGTCAGGTAAACGATGAGCAAATTCAGGCATTCAAACTTGATGCCGTCGAGTTCATTCGAAGTTCTTGTCACTTGCTTAGGTTTCTTATTTCGCTTTCGTCTCTTAGGCTCAACTCTCAATTTTCAATGTTTTGCTTTTCAAGTTCCATTTTATTTCAAAAATACATTCGTACATTCAAGATTTTGTTGCAGTCCGTTGATTATTGAGAGTTGACGGCATTATTTTTTAGACCGAACCATACGTCACTGTGTTCGACTCGCTTGCCCATAATTGCCTTCAGCCAAACCACGGAATGAAAGATCTTCATCCAAATCAGGCCAGTGGAGGCCAAATGGAGAAATCTCAATGTGGTTTAGTTGTTCCGGAGAAGCAGCGCACAAACGAGGGTTTCCGGCAATGGGGAAACGGATTTCCACACCACTGTCCATAAAGACCGTAATATGACCGTCAGCGTAAGCGGCTGATTTAGCTCTGTCGAGTAATGTGTTCATCCCATTTTCTATTTCGCTTTCGCCGCGGCAAAATTAGGATTCAACGGGTTGACATCCACCCCGCGCTGCTGCGGCAGAACGACCAAATCCATGTCTTCCATCGGTATGGCGCCAAGAAGAACCTCGTCCCCCATCACAATAGCTCCAACATAAGCAATCCGATTTTTAAACCGGGTTTCAATGGGGCCGACGTAGGGAACCCTCTTTTTTGTCCCGTCGGCCAGGGTCACTTCCTTTTCTCCTTCGTCCTCCAGATCAAGTTGAATGCGAATGTGCTCGGGAATTCTCAGAAACACGGTTTCTGTATCCGCAAGAGCCTGAACCTCAACGGCCTCTCTCTTTGGATTGCGGGGATTTTTCAGTGTGAGCATGCAATAGGATAGTCCCATTAAAGGATTCTATCAACACTCGAAAAGATGACAATCCGGGAGAGTTTAAAGTTTCAAGTGGTTGTTTTTTCACGTGTTTAGCGGGCAAAACAAAACCCCCTTTGCTTCCCCCTTGTCAGGGGGATAGATACAGCGCGCTAACCCCAAATGGTCTTCCTTTGCGTTCGTAGCGTCCTGGGTTCGCACTTCGGACGAATCCGTCCGGCGGCGGATTTGTAAGTGTTAAGTTTGTTATCTTCCTGATCTTCGCGACCTTCCTGTAAAAATGTTTTATTTTGCGAATTTTGAGCCTTCCCGCTCGCGACGCATGTCGGAGTTCGCGGCAATCTGTTTTCATCCGCGTGAATCTGCGTTTATCCGCGGTTCAATATGTTCGCCCCCCGGCCTTCAATATCTTGAGATGGAGTAAGAGTAGGATTAAGAGCAAGAGTAAGATTTTGAACCGTGAAACCCGGGCTTCATTTTTCACATAGCCAAAAAGCCCCGAAATAGGCAGGCTACCAGCACATGACCCCCGATTTGCAGGCAGCCTTGGTGTGCGAAGACGTCCGCTTGGAAGTCTCCGGCTCGAACACGCTTGTCGGCGTCCTCAACGCCATCGTCGCCCCGGCCTATCCCCTGCGCATCATGAAACTCTGCGTCTATACGCGCTGGTGCTCCGGCCAGGGGGAGTTTCTCCAGACCACCCGCATTCTGGCCCAGGATGACGAACAGGAATTGAGCCGCACCGAAACGCGCTTCACCCTGCGCGGACAGGATTTGCACGCGACCAACGTCGCCGTCTTCGGCGGGCTCGAATTCAAGGAGCCCGGCGATTATCCGATTGAGATCCTGCTGGATGGCGATCTGGTGCTGCGTTTCAACCTCCGGGCCGTGAAAATGGAACCTCCGAACCAACACAGCTAATCCCGCATGAGCAACACCGTCTCCGTTCGCGTCCCCGCCACCACGGCCAACATCGGCCCCGGCTTCGACACCCTGGGCGTGGCACTGGAACTTTATAACACGATCACAATTTCTCCAGGAGCAAAAACCTGGCCGGACGCCTTCATGCAGGAAGCGGCCCATGAATTCTTTCTGACCGCAGAAATCAAGCCTGAAGCTTTTTCCGTCCAAATCGCCGGCGATGTCCCGCCTTCGCGCGGGCTCGGGAGCAGCGTGACTGTGCGGTTGGGAATCATCGCCGCCTTGAACAAATTCCACGGTTCCCCCTTGGACCGGGAAAAAATTCTGGATCTTGTGATCGGCCTGGAAGGCCATCCCGACAACGCCGTGCCCGCCTTTCACGGCGGCTTTGCGGTTTCCACCAGGCAAACTTATGCCCATGTTCCCGTATCGCCCGAACTCAAATTTGTCGCCGTGATTCCGGATTACGAAGTGGAAACCAAGGAAGCGCGCAAGGTCCTGCCCGCCGATGTCTCCCTGGAACATGCGGTCGAAAACATCCAATACAGCGGCTTGATTGTCCTGGCCTTTGCCACATCGAATTACGAATTGCTGCGAGGCGCGTTTCGCGACCACCTGCACCAGCCGTACCGCTCCAAGCTCATACCGGCTTGTGAAGCCACTTTTGATGCCGCTGAAGACGCAGGCGCACTGGGGGCCTTCATCAGCGGGTCCGGCTCAACCTTGATGGCCGTTACGCTGGACAATCCTGAAGCCGTCGCGAATGCCATGAAACAGGCCCTGACCGGTGCAGGCGCAAAGAACCTGAAGCACCACGTCCTCAACGCCGATAATCAGGGTGTTGTAATTCTGTAGGCTGCGCTTTTGCATCTGCATCTCCGGAGCGCGGGCATCTTGCCCGCTGTGTCCGGCATCTTGCCGGACACTTGGTTGGAAGCTTCGATGGTTTCGGCGGGACGCCCGCGCTCCGGGAAGGAGAATATGGATATGTCAGCCTCATGCGCCAATATCAAGCAGCTCCTCCCGATGACGCTTTCTCCAACCTGTCGTTGATCGCGCGGCCCAGTCCATCCATAGGCACCGGCTCAACCCAGATTTTTTCGACCGCAAGCCCGTCCAACTCGCGCAGACACTGAAACAGTCGTGCGGCCGCTTCGGTTAATTTTCCACTCGGAGCAAGAACCCTAACCCGCTTGGAATCCAGGCCCCGCGCCGAACTCCAGCATAACAAGGCTGTATTTTCAGGAAGTGCGCGGCCAGTTGACCAGGCCTGGTCCAGGCGATACAGCGGCGTGCGCGGCGCATAATGGCTTTTCAACATCCCCGGCGCTTCGACGGCATCACCGGCTGACACTAACAAGTCTCCAATCACCTTCTCGATTTCTTCCGCCGGAATCCCGCCCGGACGCAACAACCTCAGCACATCCCCGCTCGCATCCACTATTGTCGATTCCACGCCAATCCGGCAAGGTCCACCATCCAGCACGAACGGAACGTTCTCCCCCAGTTCCTCAGCAACAGCCTGGGCCGTTGTCGGGCTGATCCGGCCAAAACGATTTGCGCTGGGCGCCGCCAGCGGTCCTCCAAATTCCCGCAACACCGCCTGCGAGACAACATGATCCGGGCAGCGCAAGGCGACCGTTGAAAGCCCGGATGTGGCCAAATCGGGCACAATTTCTCGTTTTGGCAGCAACAAGGTCAGCGGCCCCGGCCAGAATTTTTCCATTAAAATCCGCGCCTTTTCAGGAACTGCGGCTACCAAACGCTCCAACTCGTAGTGCTCCGGAACATGCAGGATCAGGGGATCGAACAGCGGCCGTTTTTTAATCTCGAAAATCCAGGCCAAAGCCAGAGGGCTCAGGGCATCCGCCGCCAGTCCATAGACAGTCTCGGTCGGCAGACCGATACACTGGCATTCGCGCAGCAAGACGGCGGCCTTTGCAATATTTTCAGATGCAGGCTCCAAAATCACAGGAGGACCTTAACCCGCCTGATTCACAGCCTGCAAGCCTGCGCAATACCGACTGTAGACAAAATACATCCGTTTACACTTGTTTATGGAGGCAATACGATGGACGGGTTGCTCCCATGCAAGAGAGCAACCCGTAGCCATTTCTATTGCACGTTCAAATTATCCAGCTTGCTGGTGGCCGTTTTGCTGTTGTCGTGCGAGCAGCTCACCATCCCGGTCAGATAGTT
>JAQTNW010000015.1 GCA_028713655.1 Candidatus Methylacidiphilales bacterium
AGCCAGGTAACGGGTTATCCGGTGTATCATACGTTATAATAGTGCGAGGCCATTTGTAGGCGTATCTTATGGAATTGTAAAAAACTTTAACAAACAAATTTAGGGCTTCGCCCCCCCTGGAGGCGGGCTGTCCGTGCCGGTGTCTGCCGCCACCATGCTGTTGAGAGCGGCAAGATAAGCCGTCCTGGCCGCTTCATAAGTTTCCGGCCCGCTGATGGCGATTTCCAAAGTTTCGGCGCCTATCCCGCGGTACCCGTTGCGGATATCCTCCAGATGGGAACGTATTTTCGATGAAAACGTCTGTTTTGCATCATTGATGACATCCGGCACCGGCGTTCCTCCCAGGGAGTACGCGACCCAAAACACGTAGGCTGTAACACCCCTTGTGGAGAACTTTGCCGGTTGCACGTTGAATTCAAATCCATTTACTTTTGCGGTAAAAGCGGGGTATTCGTCCTCTTTTTTCATGCCGGCCAGGGGCAGGCAGCTTTCCGGAGTATGCGTGCCCAACGCGACTTTGTTCGAGGCCTTCGGTTTGTATCGAAACCAGAAGGCGGTCCAGTTCCTTTCCCGCGCATCCTGCCATTGTGCGGTCTTATGGAAGTCGCAGAGGAGCATTTGGCGTGTGGTTTCAGACAAAGCGATCTCCCTTGCGGTTTCGGGGAATTGGATTGCCCATGCGGGATACTCGGCCCGCCTGGACTCCTGCCAGCCAAACCAAGCCTGGGTCCCTGTTTCCGCCAGAGTTGTTGCCGCGAAAATGCCCAACGCGAGACGAAGGGCCGTCCGGCTCCCGGCAGACGGACTGTATTGTTCCCGATCCGGCCTGGCAGGCATGGCGTTTCGGTTGGCTTTTTCCCGGAGCAAAAGACTGCTGAGCCAGGCGCTGATCGCCGTGAAGGCCAGGATGGAAAATCCCGCTGTATCGTGCCAATGAGCCAGGGCTTGCTCTCCCTTGACATAGGCAAGCAGGGAAAGGAAGAGCGTGCGTCCATAATTTCCAAGCAACGCGAACGCCATGCTGGCGCCAACCAGGGCAAGACGGCGTTTGGGTTTCAGGCGATAAATTTCACCCAGCAAAGATCCCAGCATCAGCGATGCCTGGAGGGACAGGATTCCGCTGCACGCTTCCTCGACGAACAGGGTGCAATTCGGGAGCCGGATGATGTTGCCGGCGGATTCGGCCGAAATGCCAAGCAGTTGCATGGAGCCCGCCACCAGCCAGGTGTTGAATTGCATGAGCCCCCGCACCAGCGGCCATTCGATCTGGAAAGGCCAGGGAATGCAGAAAAACAGAAAACAGATGGGGAAGAGAAAATGCCGCAGCCACGGGCGGCCTCCATAAAGCCAGAGCCAGACTAACAGTGCGCTAATATAGAGCGACACGAGTCCCCATAGTCCGGGCCGCCAGCCTGGATCGGTTTCCACCGCCAGCCGAAAGCCGATAAAGATCAGCCCCCAAAGGAAGCAAAGACAGAGCAGAGGCTTAAGCCTGGCGCCGGGCGCGCCCGGCTCGGGAAGAGGGCGGGAGGCCCGGCGCTCGTAGAGCAAAAAAAGCGCGACGAATGGCACCAGCAAGCCAAAGGAGTAATTCGGATTTGTATCCCACGTGACGGCAAGAGGACGGAGCGCGAGCGTTCCACTAACCAACAACAACACACAACTTGGAAGCAGGGGCGGGAACGCCGGTCTGGATGGCAGGCCGTGTGTGGGGAGGGTGTGGGACATTTGGTGTCTATTGTGTTATTTCGAAGAAGGGAGTGCATCCGCCGCGGCGGATGCTCTTTCGGTCATCTTGCCCGGAAGTCCTGCATCTGCAAGCGCAAGGACAGGTTGGCATGTAAAAATGACAAAGAACCAAGAACCTGAAACCAAGAACGATCTTTCTCCGCGCACTCAGCGCGGTGAATTAAACCAACCCTTGCAGTTTTAAATCCGGGCCGAGCCTTTGAAGGGTGGCGTGTTTGAGCGGCAGGCGGCGCAGGGCGTCGTCATGAGGCAGGTTGCGACCGGCAGATTTTCCAAGAACCAGCGGTGCGTAATACAAAACGACTTCGTTCACCCATCGCTTCCGGGCCAGTTGGCTGTGGATATCTCCCCCTCCTTCCACCAGCAGTTGCACCACGCCGCGTTTTCCAAGGTCTTGCAGGATCTGGGGCCACGACTGGCTGCGATAAAGCAGCGTGCGGATTTTGTGCCTGTCCGAAAACAAATGCAGCGATTTGGGCAGCTTGCCCGAGCGGGTGACGACGACCCGCCACGGCTGTTTCGCGCCGCGAACACCCCGGACGGTGAGGCGCGGATTGTCGGCGCGCGCGGTCTCGGCACCGACGAGAATGGCGTCGCTGAATGAGCGGAGCCGATGCGCATCCTTGCGTGAAGCGGGCGAACTGATCCAGCGGCCTTTGCTTTCCCCCCTAACCTTTGGAAGTGCGAGCTTTCCGTCAAGGGTCAGGGCCGCCTTTGCCAGAACCCAGGGTTTCCCGGTTCTGATCCAGTGATTGAAGGCGCGGTTCAGATGCAGGCATTCTGTTTTTAGAATGCCGTGTTCGACCTGGATGTCCGCCTTGCGCAGGATGCGAAACGCCCGCCCGGCGTGCGCGGGATTCGGATCGGTGGCGCCAACTACGACGCGCTTGAATTTTTCGCGGATCAAGGCTTCGGTGCAGGGCGGGGTGCGTCCGTGCGTGCAGCAGGGTTCCAACGTGACGTACAGCGTTGAGCCTTGGACGCGGTGGCCGTGGCGCCGGGCATCGCGGATGGCTTCGATTTCCGCGTGAGCTTTCCCGGCCTGTTTGTGCCAGCCCTGGCCCAGCAGCTTCCCATTTTTGACAATGACCGCGCCGACACAGGGGTTCGGGCTCGTCCGGCCCAGACCCTTGCGCGCCAGATCCAGCGCGAGGCGCATCCATTTTTCGTCAGGATTCATCTTCGGATATCAAAGCTAGAGTTTGGCCGCGAAAAGGCGCAAAACACGCAAAAATTGAACAGAAGGCTTTTCACAAAGAGATCACGGAGTTTGTTTGAGGTTTTAAACCCCTTCTGAACCTCTGCGTTCTCTGTGTGAAAATGTGCTCCTTTCTTCTGGTGACGAGCCATCAGTATCGTTATACAAGCACAAAGGAACCGCACCATGACAATCTCCAAATCGAAGATCAAACGCCTCTCACCCGCCGAAGCCAAACGCCAGCAGCGTACAGCCCTCCTGCTTGATGTCCGCACGCCTGCGGAATTCGAGGAGGTTCATATTCCCGGATCGGTTTTGCACCCGCTCGGCAATCTCAACCCGGACGAGGTAAAAAAACTCGCCGCGGGCAAGAAGGCCTGCATCGTGATTTGCAAGTCCGGCATGCGATCGGGCCAGGCGGCCGAGAAATTGAAAAAGAGCGCCTTGCGCGGCTTGATGGTGCTTGAAGGCGGAGTGACCGCATGGGAAGCGGCCGGCCTGCCGCTGAATCGCGGACGGAAAACCATCTCGCTCGAACGCCAGGTGCGCATCGCGGCGGGGGCCTTGGTGCTCGCGGGCGCATTGCTCGGTTATTTCGTGAATCCGCTCTGGATCGCGCTTCCCGGTTTTGTCGGCGCGGGCCTCATTTTTGCGGGCATCACCGATACCTGCGGGATGGGAATGCTCCTCGCGCGGATGCCGTGGAATAACGGCTGCTGTTGCCGATGAAGCATTTTATCCTGGATATCCGTTTCGCGCCGCCAAGTGGTTGCTTGTTTTAACTAAAGAATGCGTTTTTGGTTTTGTTTTGCGTCCATGGCGTGCTTTGCGCGAGGAATGCGCTATTCATGATGTGGGCTGGGCAAAAAAGCGCGACACGTAAGCCTTCGGGTCAAATTCCCGGAAATCATCCAGGCCTTCGCCGGACCCGATAAAAACCGGGTCGATCTTGTGCTCGGCCTTGATGGCGGCAATGGCCCCGCCCTTGGATGAGCTGTCGAGCTTGGTCACGATCAATCCGGTCAAATTCAGGAAGCTGTGAAACTGCCGGGCCTGTTCGACGGCGTTGTTGCCATTGGTTCCGTCCAGGACGAGCAGGATCTCATGCGGGGCGTCCGGGATCAGTTTTTGGATGACGCGTTTCACCTTTTCCAGTTCACGCATCAGGTTTTCCTTGTTATGCAACCGGCCCGCGGTGTCGATCAGAACCAGATCGGCGTTTTCGCGCTTGGCATTTTCCAGCCCCTGATACGCCGCCGCCGCAGGGTCGCCGTTTTCCTTCCCGGCGAAAAATCCAGAACCGGTGCGGTCGGCCCAAACCTTCAGTTGATCGATGGCAGCGGCGCGGAAAGTGTCGGCGGCGATGAGGTGAACCTTCTTTCCAGTCTTTTGGTAGTGATGGGCCAGCTTGGCGATCGAGGTGGTTTTGCCGGTCCCGTTCACGCCGACAATCAGCCACACGGACATCTTGCCGGGCTGGACGAAGAGTTGGCGGGGAGGTGTTGGCCAAAGGCCCAAAATGGACTGCGCGGCGGCTTCGGAAACGGTTTCGCGGGAAAGCGGGCTTTCTTTCAGGCTTTTTAAAATGGAGTGGGTGAGAGGCAGACCGAGGTCGGATTGAATGAGGACCGCTTCAAGGTCGTCCCACTCGATTTTTCCGCCCTTGGCCTGGGCGATCCATTTTTTAAAAACGCTGAGCATCTCGTTAGTTTTAAGTCTTAAGTTTGTAAGTTTTAAGCGAAGTCACGAAGATTTTATCCGCAGATTAAAAGGATTCACACAGATTCAAATTTTTAAGGTTTATTCCGTGTTCTCTGTGGCTTTGTGAGAATTTTTCTTTCGCGCCTAGCGTCTCGCGCCCCGCTGCTCGCGACGTATGGCGGAGTTTGCGTTAATGATTTGCGTCGGCCCGCGGGCCGGGCGGTCCAGATCCTTGCAGGCCCGGTCGAGAATGCCGTTCACGAAACGCCCGGATTCATCGGTGCTGATCTGTTTGGCGATTTCAATGGCTTCGTTGATGGAAACCACCGGCGGGACTTCGGGGCAGTGATGCATTTCGTACAGGGCCAGCCGCAGAATGCTCCGGTCCACGGCCGCCATTCGGTTTAAATTCCAGTTTTGCGCGTATTTTTTGATCAACTCATCGAGTTGCTCATAATGTTCCAGCACGCCGCGGATGGAGGGCAGGGCGAGCTTTTGCAACGCAGGCGCGGCTTCGGTCAGCTCCCAGAAATCGGACAGGCTTTGTTCCAAGTCCTGTTGGGCCCCGACTTCACGCTGGTATAAAAATTGCACGGTCAGGAGCCGTGCGTCGCGACGTTTGCCCATAGGAAAGTGTTAAGTGTTAAGTTTTAAGCAAGACAACGCGGCACGGGCGGCTTCTGTGCCGCGATTCAGTTTTTTGCCAAAGCAGCGTTCGCGCGCCTGTTTTTCGTTTTGCACACTAAGAACCTGGTGGATGACGGGCTTTTCAAATTCCAGCGAGAGATTCATCAGGGCGCGGGACACTTCCTGGCCGATCAGTCCCGCATGGGCTGTTTTGCCCTGCCAGATCAGGCCCAGTGCGATCACCGCGCTGATTTTTTTGTTTTTCAACAGGCTTTTGGCGGCCAGGGGGATTTCAAATGATCCCGGAACGCGCAGCACGGTGATGGAACAGCCCTTCAGTCCGTTGATGCAGTTTTGCAGCAAGGCGTCCACGAATTCGCCGTTGAAGCGGCTGGCGACGATCCCGATATGCAAATTCTTTTTCATTGGGCGTTTCCAAAAAGCCATTTACAGGGAATGCCCCAGTTTCAGCTTCTTGGCCCGGAGATATTTTTTGTTGTGTTTGTTTGCCTTGACCCGGATCGGCACCCGGTCCACCAGCTCGAGCCCGTAACCGGAGAGGCCGACGACCTTTTTGGGGTTGTTGGTCAGGATGCGCATTTTGCGGACGCCGAGGTCGTAAAGAATCTGGGCGCCGAGGCCGTATTCGCGGAGGTCGGGGCCGAAGCCTAACTTCACATTGGCTTCAACTGTGTCGTAACCCTGTTCCTGCAGTTTGTAGGCGTGGATCTTGGCAGGCAGGCCGATGCCCCGGCCTTCCTGGCGCATGTACACAAGCACGCCGCTTCCCGCCCGCGAAATCAAAGTCAGGGCATCGTGAAGCTGGTTGCCGCAGTCACAGCGGCGGGAGCCAAAGACATCGCCCGTCAGACACTCGCTGTGGACGCGCACCAGCGTGGGTTTTTTGGGGTTGATCCTGCCTTTCACCAGCGCGAGATGATGGGAGTTGTCGAGAATGGAGCGATAGAGATGGAGGTTGAATTTTCCGTAGTCGGTCGGCAGCTCGACGATTTCCTCGCAGGTGATAAGCCGTTCCGTGCGGCGGCGATATCCGATCAGGTCCTGGATGGTGGCGATCTTGAATTTGTGTTCGCCCGCCAGTTTCAAAAGCTCGGGCACGCGCGCCATGGTGCCGTCTTCGTTCAGGATCTCGCAGATGACGGCGGAAGGGTCGAGCCCGGCCAGCTTGGCGAGATCCACCGCCGCTTCCGTGTGGCCCGCGCGCTGCAACACGCCGCCGCTCTTGGCCTGCAGGGGAAAAATATGGCCGGGCTGGACGAGGTCCCTGGGCTTGGATTTGGCGCTGGCCAGGATTTTGACGGCAGCCGCGCGGTCGTGGGCGCTGATGCCGGTGGCCACTCCATGGGCCGCATCCACCGAGACGGTGAAATCCGTTTTAAAGGTTTCGCGGTTTTCCAGCACCATGCGCTGGAGGCCGAGTTGGGCGGCGCGCTCATGGGTGATGGGGGCGCAGATCAGTCCGCGCGCGTGCTGGGCCATGAAATTGATGGAAGCGGGAGTGGCCTTTTGCGCGGCCATGATGAGGTCGCCCTCGTTTTCGCGGTCGGCGTCATCGGTCATGATGACCATGCGTCCGTTTCGAATGTCGGCAATGACTTCTTCGATCGGATCGAACTTTGTTTTTGCGCTGGCAGCCTTGCTTTTCATGTCAGAGAACAAATCAGAGAACCGGAAACATTAAACCATGACCTGATTTGAATCCACAGGATTTTTTGAGGGTTTGCTGAGAACTGCGCCGGAACCTATTTGGTGTGTTTGAGCAAGGGATTGCGCCACCTGAGGCCGGGAAAGCGGGCAAAATCTCCATCTGCGGAATAGAGTTCACAGCCATGTTCAATGGCCAAAGCGGCTAAGGCGGCATCGGCAATCAAATTCCCGGTGGCTTGAGTTTCGATTAGGAGACTTGTAAAAATCTGCCGATGAGCCGAAGTGGGTTGAAGCAATTGAACACAGGGTTGGGCCAGCCACGAGTCGATGATTTTCAGCGCATCAGCAAGCGACAAGTAGGCGGGTGACAAGCGGGGGTTGGTTGTAATGCGCAGGAAGGCGTGCAAGGTGGGCCAGGAAAGTGCCAGGGGAGAAATGCCACTCAACTGCAGGTCCCACCAAGTGCGGGATTTTTCATGATAGGGCGACTGCGAATCCACTGCATAAATCAGCAGGTTGGCATCGACGAGAATCACTTGTAGTCATCTCCTTCGGCGGCAGCGATCCAGTCAGCGACGCTATGGCCCTGGAGTTTGAATCCAAAAGCATGTGACTTTGTTTTATACGGTTTGGCTTGGATGGGTTGGGCCAGTTTTTCCAGGCCGATGCGGAGGGCTTCATTGACCACCGTTTTGGTGGGCTTTTTCAGCTTGGCGGTGCAGTTGGACAACTTGGCCGCCACGTCGGGCTCCAACGTCAAGGTGGTTCTCATGAAGACATCATGATGCTTTTATAATAAACGTCAAGATGTCTATATTAATCATGACCTCTTGCAGATAAAACGTCTTCCTGAAACTGCTGTTCGCCTCGCATGACATACACGATGTAAACCGTGTTGTGTGATCAAGACAGGTTCCTGATCGTTTGAAAGCCGGGAGATCACATCGGTGGCCTTCCGTTTGAGGGTAGTCACCAGTTCGGTTCGCATGATGTGATACTAAAGTGGCACTGTGGGCAGGCCAAGCGTTTTGTATCCCCTCTATAAAGAGGGGCGGAAAGGTCGCCGCAGTGACCGCTTCGGGGTGTGTTTCTTCTGGATTGCCGCGTCGTCAGGCAGGGCCGAATGTGGCGATCCATGTTTTGGGCTGAGACAAGGTCGTCTCTCCATCTCGTTAAAGCAGCGTTTTGACTTTTGCCAGCGCTGCAGAAATGTTTTCCGGCTGGGTGCCGCCGCCCTGGGCCAGGTCCGGTTTGCCGCCGCCCTTGCCGCCGACCAGCGGAGCGATTTCCTTGATGATGTTGCCCGCCTGGATTTTTGAAACCAGATCGGGCGAAACCGAGGCGATGAGCCCCACGCGCCCGCCGCTGTGGAAGGCCAGCACGGCCACGCCTTTCCAGGATTTTTTCAACTCGCCGACAGCCAGCGGCAAAATCGCGGCGTCGGCTTCGCCGATGTCATGGGTGAGCAGGGAAATCCCGTTGATGGTTTCAGCCTTTGCAATCCATGCGGGAACCTCGGAAGAAAGCCGGCGTTGCAATCCCGCCTGCTTGTCCTTGGCCTGTTCCTTCTCGAACTCGCGAATTTCGGATTTGAGATTTTCGACGGCCGACTGGTTGTTAAGAAAATTTTTCCAGGATTCGATTGGATCTGAAGCCAAGCCAGCGAGTTTCAGGGTTTTGCCGGATTTTTGCAGAAGCGCGGCGAGTTCTTCGCTTTGTTTTGCAAAGGCAGGCTCCAGATAGTTGTGAATCGCCCCACCGGAAACAGCCTCGATGCGTCTCACGCCCGCGGCAATGGCGCCTTCGGACACAATGCGGAACGGGCCTATTTCGGCGGTATTGCGCACATGTGTGCCGCCGCAGAGTTCCATGGAATAACCGTCGAGTTTACCGGGTGTGCCGCCGATTTGCACCACGCGCACAACTTCCCCGTATTTGTCGCCGAAGAATTGCATGATATCGTTGCGGCCCTTGATGTCGGCGTGCTTCACCTCGGTCCAGGAAACGGGTGCGTTTTCAAGGATGCGTTGGTTGACCAGTTCCTCGACCTTGCGGGTTTGTTCGGGCGTGAGCGCCGCGCTGTTGAAGTCGAAGGTGAGTTTTTCCCCGCTGACGAAGGAACCCTTTTGGGAAATGTCGCGGCTGACCACTTCGTGCAGCGCCCAGTGCAGCAGGTGCGTGACGCTGTGGTGCGATTGGATGGCCGCGCGGCGATTTTTATCAACAGTTAGTGTGACATTTAAGTCGCTACCCATGGGAAGAACCAGATTAGTTTCATCTTCAGAAGGATGATGTAAATAGATGCCAGCACCGACTTTTGTTGTGTTGGCAATTTTAACTATTTTCTGTGTGCCATCAGATTTAATGAAAGTTGCTGTGCCAGAATCACCAACTTGGCCGCCCATTTCGGCGTAAAATGGGGTTTTTTTGAAAATAAAAAAACCATCACCTCCGCGAATTTTTCCAAGTTCTGTTTTAACCTCTAATATATCGTAGCCTACAAATTCAGTTGCACGCTCGTCCGCAAAATCAGCAACTGTGGAGATGATTGTTTTTTTTCGGGCTGCACGTGCGCGGTTGCGTTGCTGTTCCATTAAGTGATCGAAACCACATGCGTCAACTGTCACGCCACACTCACGGGCTTTAAGTTGAGTAAGATCTAAGGGGAATCCATAGGTATCGTGTAGCTTAAAGGCTAATTGTCCTGGAATTGGCCTTTCGTCTTTTCTGCTAATGGAAATAGCTTCGTTCAAAATAGACATGCCGCTTTCGAGATTTTTCAAAAATGCATGCTCTTCTGTTTCAATAATTTCAGCAATCCGATCTTGTTTAGCTGCTAGATTCGGGAAAGCGTTGCGGAACGCGCTAACTACAGTTGGGACTAGACGGTGTAAGATTGTTGTCGATCCTGCTTGTTCATAAACAAAAGCCATTGCTCGTCTAAGAATTTTTCGGATGACATAATTACGCTCGTCATTTCCTGGTAAAATGTCGTCAGATATAGCAAAAGTAAGTGTTCTAATGTGGTCTGCAATTACTCTATAAAAAACGTCAATCCTTTCTTGTTTCGTGTCACCAGTGGACCCGGCTCTGGGCAGGGTATTGCCGTATGTCCTGCCGGAGATCTTTTCCAATTCGCGGAAGATGGGTTCAAACACATCGGTCTCGTAATTGGAGATGCGGGCGTTTTTGAAGTCAGAAAAGTTTTTTGTGCCTTGGATGATGGAGCAAACACGCTCGAAACCCATGCCGGTATCGACATGTCGGGCGGGTAAAGGCGAGAACGTGCCGTCCGGGTTTGCGTTGAATTGGATGAAGACCAGGTTCCAAATTTCGATGCAACGCGCGTCGCCGGAGTTGACGAGGGAACCTTTGGTATCGCCGTCCGGTGTGAGATCGACATGCAGTTCCGAGCAGGGACCGCAGGGGCCGGTGTCGCCCATCATCCAGAAATTGTCTTTTTTGTTTCCGTTGACGATGTGGACCTTGGGATCGAGTCCCGCCTTCTTGAACAACGCAGCCCAGATATCGTGCGCTTCCTGGTCGAATTCAGAGGGATCGCCCTTGGATTTATCCGGACTATAAACCGTTGCGTAGAGGCGGTTGGCTGGAAATTTCCAGCGTTCCACGACCAGTTCCCAAGCCCATTCGATGGCCTCCTTTTTGAAGTAATCGCCAAAGCTCCAGTTGCCGAGCATTTCAAAAAAGGTGTGGTGATAAGTGTCGAGGCCGACGTCCTCGAGGTCGTTGTGTTTGCCTCCGGCGCGGATGCACTTCTGGGTGTCGGCGGCGCGGGCGGGTTTGTAGGGACAGGCTTTTTCAGCCAGAAAGATGGGCACGAACTGGTTCATGCCGGCGTTGGTGAAGAGCAAGTTGGGCGAGTCCGGCATCAGGCTGGATGACGGGACGATCGTGTGCTGCTTTTCCTTGAAAAAATCAAGAAAGCTTTGCCGGATTTCAGCGGAGGTCATAAGGGAAAAACGGTAGGGAATCTGGGCGGGATGACAATCTCTGAAACAGCGCGTAGAAGCAGATTTTTACCGCAGAGGCGCAGAGAACGCAGAGGAGAAGAAAAAAATCAAAATACATTCCTGGGGTTAAAACAAAACAAGTCAGTCTGTATATTAAGAAGATTCAGCAGATTTTTAGAACCCAAATATTTTGTTCAACTTTTGCTCCCTTTTGCTGCAAATCCTTTGTTCGTGATTTTCGTGGGGAAAACAGTTTTCCTCTGCGTTCTCTGCGCCTCTGCGGTGAATAGCTGCTTGGTTATGGGGCTTGGCAAAACCAGCCAAGGGCGGACCAGTTCTGGAACCATTCCTTGATTTTGCTTTGCCAATCGACTTGCGGGGAAGCGCCGCGCAACGCGCGCCTGCAGGCGGTTTCGAGGCTGGCGCCTTTGCGCAGGGAGTTGAGCAGGACAAAAGCTTCCGGTTCCAGGCGTTTGTAATACAGCGCATTTTCATGGCGATGAACAGCGACAAAGATTTTCTCCCGCTTGGGCAGCGGCACGTTGTTGAGCTTGGCTGCTTTCGGCGCCGAATCCATCGCGTTGCTGGCTTCACCACGCAAGGCTTCATGTTTTTTGACCGCGAGCACAAAGTTGTCGATGGGATAATCAAGCGCCAGAAAGGTGATATAGGGCTGCAGACTGAGCTGAGCTTTGGCCGGATCGAGATCGAGCAGTTCGTCGGTGCCGAGAGGCGGCCTGGCTTCGCCGTCGAAGGCGACGACCTGCGCCCACTCGAAGCGCGCAATGTCCAGGGCCAAAGCCAGTTTCTTCCCGGCCCATTTCGGCTGTTCACGCAGGAATTTTTCCAGCCGCGAGCCGAGATTGCGAAGCGTGAACGATGCGGACGGATATTTTTTTAGATATGCCTCGGCGAGCCGCATAAAAGAACGCTCGCCCAGCGCCGCGCGCAAGCCGGGGTAGTCCTCGTAAAAACAATCCAGAATGCGGAACCAGTATTGGCGGTTGTAAATTTCAAGGCGGTCGAAGGAGCTGAGCCGGTCGTTGGGTTTGACAAATCCGGCGACGACGTCGGCCGTTTTTCGCCCGTCCATCCAGCGCGTTTGCATCCTGCTGTTCGCCGTCAGCGGACGGAACAACGCCGTCGCCATGAGCCGCTGGAACTTCAGCAACTGGGCGCGCGACTTGATCTCAGGCCGCGACGGGCGACGTGTGGTTTTTGAGGAATTGCGTGGCTTTGAGCGCTTCATGATGGACTTCTTCAAAGGATGGAATGCGGTCGTCCCATTCGAGCAGCGTGGCGGTGTGGCCGCAGAGTTGGATGGCGTGGGCGTAGAGTTTCCAGACCGGATCAAGCACCGGATGATCGTGCGTATCCAGAATGTATTTCTCGAATTTCGAGTGGCCCGCGATGTGGATCTGGCCCACGCGATGATGCGGGACGTTGTTCAAATAATCGTAGGGGTTGAAGTTATGATTTTTGGACGAGACATAGATGTTGTTGACGTCGAGGAGAATGCCGCAGTCGGCGAGTTCACTGACCTCGGTCAAAAATTCCCATTCGGTCATTTCCGAGGCGTGAAATTCGGCATAGCTGCTGACATTCTCGACGCAAACGGGCACTTCCACAAAATCGCGGACCTGGCGGATTTTTTGCGCCGTATGTTTCGCGACGGCGTGTGTGTAAGGCATGGGAAGCAGGTCGTGCGTATAGCGTCCATCCACGCTGCCCCAGCAAAGGTGATCGGAAAGCCAGGGTGTTTTGGTGCGCTGGACCAGGGTCTTGAGTTTTTTGAGGTGCTCGCGGTTTAACTTTTCGGCGGAACCGAAATACATGGAAACGCCGTGCTGGACGACGCGGTATTGTTCCAAAATCTGGTCGAGCACTTCCAAGGGGCGGCCTCCGTCGCACATGAAGTTTTCGGAAATGATCTCGAACCAATCGACCACCGGTTTTTTTTCGAGGATATGCCGGTAGTGCGGTACGCGCAGGCCGATCCCGATACCGTAGTCGGTAAAGTTGTTGAACGGATTCGCGGGCATAAGAAGTGAAGGGCTCGACAGTGAAGAGAGAGCCGGAGCATGGAAGCCCCGGCTCTCTCTTTATTGGGTGTCTTTTAAATTATCCCTTGCTGCCGTCGGTGGCGCAGCCGCCTTTGCCTTTGCAGGAATTTTTGCCCTTGCAGCCGTTGTCGCCGGATTTGCATCCGCCCTGGCCTTTGCAGGTGTTTGCGCCCTTGCAGCCGTGCTTGCCTTTGTCGGAATCATCAGCCATTACGCCGGCTGTCATGTTGGAGCCGGAGCTGGTGTTGGTTTGAGCGGCATGCAGGCGGGCCGTGGTTCCGCCGAGCAAACCTGCAATGGCGGCGCCGGCGAGGAGGACTTTCGCGGTATTCTGGGTCTTCATGTGTTATTTATCCTTCTGTTTGGTTGTTGTGTTGTTTTATTTTGACTGCGGGTCCGTGGTTGTTGAATTACAGGGCCCACAGGCAAAAAATTTCTTTAAAAGGCCGTCCACGGAGATTGGGCCGGGGCCAAAGAGGAAAATGATGACGACGGTAAGCAGGAAGAGAAACGGTGTTGCGGCGGTGAATTTGTCCGGATCGCTGAAAATACTGCGCAGCGCCTCGTTTTCAGCGGTCAGGTAGGCGATGAGCATGGTGAAAATGAGGGGCAGGGTGGCGAGGCGCGAAGCGAAGCCGAGCAGGAGGAACAAACCGCAAAAACATTCCGCTGAGCCGGCGAGGTAAGCATTGAGCGTGGGCCACGGAATGCCGAGGTTGTGGAAAAAGCCCGCGACTTTGTCGATATCGCCGAGCTTGCCTTTGCCGGCCATGAAAAATTGCCAACCCCAGTAGAGACGGATGACGAGAAGGAAGATTGGCTGCAGGCTTGAGGCGGCGCAAATGAGGCGGCGGTAGCTATTGGTTGTGAGGTTGAGCAGGGACTTGTTCATATTCTGTTTTCTTGGGTGGTTTCGATAGATCAGAATGATTAGGCCGCCTTTTTATTCCATTAGAATTACAAATTAACTGCAAAAGAGGGGCTCACAAGCCGGGGCGGCTGTTTGTAACAGGATTGTTACCTGGGAATTAAAGCAGGTTCTTACAGGAAGATCGCGAAGGGGGAAGGTGAAGTTTAACTGCAGATAACACAAATTTACGCAGATGTTGAGATGCCATGGACGCTAAAGGGTAGTCCGGCCCAGTGCATTGGAACACGCATTGCCAAGGTGGCCGGAAAACCTGATTTTGCCCATGTCTCAACCAGCTTTACGAGCGTCAGAATTTGACCATGCGCATGTCCATGCAGCGGTTCACACGTCTGACAAAAGCTTTTTCAAAGAGGGTTGAGAATTTGGAACATGCGGTTGCTGTCCATTCATGCGCTACAACTTTGCTGGATTCACCAGGTCTTGTGCGTTACCCCGGCGATGGAAGCTGGCACTGCGGATCACGTTTGGAGCTTGAAGGAAATTATTGCTCTGTTAGATTGATATGTGAATGACAACCGCCAAAGAAACCGTAAAATCGCTGAAGACTACGGTACGAAATGCGAAGATGTGGTTTCTCCGCTCTACTGAGGCTAAATCACGATCCGATTTCCGCACAGCTAAAAAATTGGGTGATAATGGATCGGGGGCGGTATATGTCTTTTTTTCTAAAGACAAGGCTCTCAAGGCTCTCAAGGCTCTATATGTAGGCCAATCCCGCAGACATTTCAAAAGAAGGCTGTATGACCAAACCTCACCGCATAAGAAGAAAAAGTGGTGGAGAAAATGGGATGAAGTGCGCTTTATGCAGGTCCAGCATCAAACGGATAGAATTGTATTGGAGTTGCTGCTAATCTTGGCCTTACAACCAGAATTTAATTTGAACCCCGCAAAAAGGATGGTGAATAAAATGTTCGGAATCGAAGATTCAAGCTGACCTACTACTTGCTGAAAGCGTGCATTTACAGTGACCTCAGTCATGATAAACTCAAGGCCCCAGCAAAGTCGAGATGGTCACTGAGAAGGCAGAGGACGGGTTGAAAGGCTAATGAAGAAACGCGCCCACTCAACATAAATGAGATTGATAACACCAAAAAGTTATGCTACGAGTTAAAACACAAAACAAGACAGGAAGCCAATGAAAAAGCTTCTTATTGATCTAATCTGGCGACTGATACGCACATACAGGTGTACGACCTGTGGAATGATAATCAGTATCGAGAACGGCTCCGGCGCCAATCCTAAATGTCCCACCTGCGGTACCTACATGCAGCCTCGATGAAGCGTCGACATTTGGAGGATGCCATGTCGAAGCGTCTCTGCGGTTGATGTTCGTTTGGAAATTACAAAAGCTTGCGCAGGTCGCTGACGTCGCCTGCGTGGAGCATGACGAAGGTGCTCTTGGCATCCGACCAGGTGGCGAAGGAAATTCCGTCCGACTGTTCAAAAACAGGTTTGCCGATGGGAGGCGGATCTTTCAGGCGGTTGCGGTCGATGACAAAATAGTGAACCACCTGGCCTCCCTCCAATCGGGTGCAAACGAGGGAAACTTTGTTTCCGTGGATGGAATAAACCTGGCAGCCCAGTCTGGACTTGCCTGCGAGACCGGGCGGAAATTCAAAGTCGTGGGGAGCATTCCGGACGGCCAGCCATTGGTTGAGTTTTCCGGAGTCCTCATTTGAGACGGCCACGGTAATCCGATCTTCGTTCGTCATGCGGACGATTTCACCCGTCAGGGAAGCCAGGGTCATGAGCTGGGATTTTTGCGGCAGCATCAAGCTGGCGGCGCCGAGCAAAGCCACGATGCAGGCGGCCAGCGCGAGCATTCCCGGTCTTGAAAGATGAAAGCGGGAACGCCGGACGCGGATCGGTTTTGCCGCGAGAATGGATCCTTTTAAATGCGCCGGGGGCTGGACGCTTTGCAGGGCCTGGCGCATTTGGGTGTCGAGGGCCTGTTGCGCTGAAAACCAGCGGCCGAGTTCGGGGTCGATGCGCGCCTGTTCCAGAGCCTTGGCAAAATCAGGCTCCGCCATTTCCGCTCCACTGGGGCGGTAAGCGCTTAAAATGGCTTTGGCGTGTTCGCTATTCATGATCCTATTTACTCTGATTGTGTGAGGAGTCTGGATCGGGTTTTATTCCACCGGTAGTCGCCTCTAATTTTTTCCGCAGCAGATCCTTGGCCCGGGAGAGCCGGGACATGGTTGTGCCGATGGGAATATCGAGGATTTCGGCGATTTCCTTGTACGAACATTGGTCCAGATAAAAGAGCGTAAGAATGGAACGGTGCGATTCATTCAAGGACTGCAACGCAGCCAGCAGCTCGGTGTGCTCAAATTCCCGTTCCGCCCTGGATTCGGTCGCTGTCTCCGGGATTTCCTCCAGTGTGTCCTCGCTGCTGACCATACGCTTGCCGCGTTCATGCTGGCGGAGGAAATCGCGGTAAAGCGTGGTGAACAGCCAGCTTTTGATTTTTTCTTTTTCGCGGACCTGATGGCCTTTTTCGGCGTAGATGGCGAAGCATTGCTGGGTGAGGTCGCAGGCGTCGTCGGGGTTTTTGGCCAGGCTGTAGGCAAAGCGGTAGAGATCCCCGTAATAGAGGTTCACGATTGCTTCAAAGTCCGGGTTATCCATGTGGCGGGTGTTGGGTCAGGTTCTAATTGAATCGCGGACAAATCACAAGTGTTACTGCGGGGCCAAAATTTTACCACGGATGGCACGGATAAATTCGGATGGAGAACATTCGAACTGCGAACAGCATGAAAGAAACACATTTTGAACCGCGGATGCACGCTGATAAACACGGATAACAAGAGCAAAGGTTTAAAACAGCTTGCAGCCATCCACACACCCCGAAGCGTTCGCCAGGCTCTCTTTCCGCCCCTCTTGAATAGAGGGGATTGGCTCACAGCCTTGGCTGCTGCTGGGTGACGCAGTGGATCGAGCCGAGGCCGTTGACGAGCGCGGTGCATTCGATGCCGATGACGTTGCGGTCCGGAAAGCATTTTTTCAGGATGTCGAGCGCCTCCTGGTCGTTAGGCGCGGAATAGATTGGAACCAGTACAGTATTGTTGGCGATGTAGAAATTGGCGTAGCTGGCGGGCGAGCGCCCAAACGGCCCGTGGAGCATGCGTTCCGGCATGGGCAGTTCGATGACGTCAAACGGCCTGCCGTCCAGGTCCCGGAACGTTGTGAGCTTTTCCAGATTGAGACGCAACGGCCCGTAGTTGGCGTCGTTTTTGTTGGCCTCGACCGCGGTGACAATGGTGCGGGAATTGACGAAGCGCGAGATGTCGTCCACATGGCCGTCGGTGTCGTCGCCGTCGATGCCTTCCTCCAGCCAGAGCACCTGTTGCACGCCGAGATATTTTTTCAGGTTGTCCTCAATTTGTTTTTGGGTGAGGGCGGGATTGCGGTTCGGATTCAGCAGGCATTGCCGGGTGGTCAGAAGCGTTCCATTGCCGTTCACATCGATGGAGCCGCCTTCCAGCACCATCGAATGTTTGACACAGGGAACCTGCAGCAGCGCGGCTGCGTGCTCGGGGATGAGGTCGTCCTGATCGTAGGGCCGGTATTTGTCGCCCCACATGTTGAAAATAAAATCGTGCGCCAGCAAGGGCGCTTTGCCGGGTTGCGTGGTTTTGACGAAGATGGGGCCGGCATCGCGCACCCATGAATCGTTCACCGGGATGTTGCAAATTTTGAGATTGGCCATGTTGGCCTTGGAAGCGGCGAGGCGTCCGCGGATTTCCTCCGCATTCTCACAAGTGCCGATGAGCAGATAGACGCGCTCATGCGGTGTCAGCGCCTCGATCATTTGCACATAAACCTGCCGGGCTTCTTCCATGTGCTCCGGCCAGGTCTCGATGTTGACGGGCCAGACCAGCCAGGTGGCGTCATGGGGATGCCATTCCGCGGGCATGCTGTAGCCGGAAAAGTCGAAGCTGTCGGCCTGATAAACGCCGGGAAGAGTGGTGCTCATGGATGGATATTGTCAGGTGTCGAGATAGCGTTGGGTGATGGGCTGGTAGGCGTCGATGCGGCGGTCGCGGATAAACGGCCAGTGGCGGCGGGTGAGGTCCACTTCGTTGAGGTCGGCGGGGATGATGTGGATTTCCTCCTTGTCGTGCGAGGCGACCTTGAGGATTTCGCCGAACGGGTCGCAGACAAAGGAGCCGCCCCAGAATTCCAGGCCGTTTTCGACGCCCACTCGGTTGACGCTGGCGACAAAGACGCCGTTGGCGATGGCATGGCTGCGCTGGATGGTTTGCCAGGCATCGTGCTGGCATATGCGGATATTGGGTTTTTCGCCCTGGGCCCAGCCGATGGCGGTTGGGTAGAATAAAATGTCAGCTCCCTGCAGGGCCGTGAGGCGGGCGCCTTCGGGATACCACTGGTCCCAGCAAATCAGTACGCCGATGCGCGCGTATTGGGTTGTGAAGGCCTTGAAGCCGAGGTCGCCGGGCGTGAAATAAAACTTTTCGTAAAAGGCCGGGTCGTCGGGGATGTGCATTTTCCGATAAATGCCGAGCAGTGTTCCGTCGGCATCGATTACGGCGGCGGTGTTGTGGTAGAGGCCCTGGGCGCGCTTTTCGAAGAGGCTGGCGATGATGACAACCTTGTGTTCCCGGGCGATTTCGGAAAGCGCCTCCGTGCTGGGGCCGGGAATGGGTTCCGCCAGGTCAAAGAGGTGGATATCTTCTTTTTGGCAGAAGTATTCTGTGCGGAACAGCTCCTGGAGGCAGATGATTTGCGCGCCGCGTTGTGCCGCGGCACGGGAGAGTTCGACCGCTTTCGCCAGGTTCGCAGCGGGGTCGTCGGAGCAGGCGAACTGCACCAGACCCAGGTTGACGATATTTTTCTCAGCCATCGGGAAATGCTTGTCGCTTCAGGGCTTTTCGACAAGCCTCAAATGGCAGAGATGAGTGTAGATGGGGAAACAAAAGCATTTAACGCAGAGGGCGCAAGACGCAAAGGCGCAAAAAGCGTCCACGTCCTTGAATATGCCGGATTGACCTTGGCCGGGGCATCCCGTAGGCTTGCATGGCGTTGCTGGCCTTTTAAAAATATTCACATCCACCGCTATCGACTTATGAAATTAATGGCAAATCTTGCCGTATGCGCGGTGCTCCTGACGTCCGTTTTATCCGCGGAGGATTTGTCTTCCTGGACGTATGATTTTGCCTCGCCAACGCCCGCCCCGGTGTGGGTCGGAGTGGTGTCTCAAACAATCGATTCAAACTTTTTCGGCAGGCAGGATTTTCAAATTACGCCCGTGGATGATTCGCGCGACCTTTTGCTGACTCTCTTTTTTCAGGAAGTGGACGGGGGTTTCCTGCGTGTCTATTGGGTCCCGGGGACATCCGGGAACTCGGGCGGGACTTCAGCTCCCGTTCTATTGAGCCAGAATTTGTATGAAGGCGTTGCCAAGGGACTAACCAATCGGAGAACCATTCTTCTTTCCGCGTCCTTGCTGAAAGGGGGCGGGGTTTTGTCGTTCCAAGCCGGCCAGCCGGATTTGAAGATTAGCCGCATCCGGTGGGACTGGTTGAAACCTCAGGCTGTTCCTGTTTCCATGGATTCGGGGATCCGGATCGGGGCTGTGGGAGCGACCGGTGAGGTTTTGGCGGTACAAGAGCTTACAGGGGACCCCATACTTCCCGATTCGGACCAATGGAAGGGATCCATTATTTTGGCGCCGATAACGGAAAAGGTCGAATCGATTGGGGACGGTGTTGAATTTGGAGTTGAGCTGGAAGCGGTGCCTGCGCTGGCGCGGGTGGAAGCGCAATTGCTGGGAGTGCCTTTGGACCAGCGGATGGTACTTTGGGTGAATGGCAAAGTGGCCGGGTTGCTGTCGCTTCCGGTCCCTGATTTGACCGATCCGGGCTACCAAACATCACAGGACGGCAAGACCAGTTATATTGGCTGGCAAAAGGCCGCGATTCTTGTTCCGAACGGGCTGCTGCAGGCTGGCAACAACCGATTGCAGTTTTCGTGGCAGGACGAGGGGTTGTCCAATATCCCGCTGACATTGAAAAATTTAAAGCTGCAACTGAAATATCCGACCGTGGCTGCTCCGCCGCCGCTTGTATCCGAAACAGCGCCGACAGGCGGCCAAACTCCTTCCATGGGCGGGGAACAGCCCGCTCCTATTCCTTGAAGTTTTGGCGTTTTGGGGCAAGCTTGATTTAACCTTCTATGAAAACAATCTCCATGAAACTTTCCAGCAGCCGGATGAAATCTTACTTGAGGGGCCGGCGCGGGCGCCAGGCCTACACTCTGCTCGAAATCATGATTGTGCTGGGAATCATCGCCGTGCTGATGGGGTCCGCGATTTACTACTTAACAGGAGCCGTCGGTGGAGCTAAAATGCAGCGTGTGGACGGAGACATCAGCTCCATTACCTCCGCGTTGAAAATGTATGAGATCAACAACCGTTTTTTACCCACCACGGAGCAGGGATTAATGGCTCTTGTAAAAAAACCAGAATCGGAACCTGTGCCCAAGCGCTGGTCTCAGTTAATGAAGGATGTCCCACTTGATCCCTGGAGTCACCCCTATCAATACGTTTACCCAGGCAAACATAACCCGGACGGGTTTGATTTGTATTCGCTGGGACCGGATGGTGTTGAAAGCAGCGACGACGTTGGCAACTGGTAAAGCCTGGCGTTGTCCCTTCGTATGGATTCCCGATGAGATTCTCTCGCCAGCCGGGAACCCAGACATTTTATTCCACTCATTTCAAGATGAGGAGTTGTACGTCCCGTGTCATCGGGGGCTTCACCCTTATGGAACTGGTCATTGTCATGTTGATTGCGTCCTTGGTTCTTGCGATGGCGGCGGGTTTGGCGCGGGACGCCTTTAAGAATGAGGAACTCCAGAACGCCGGCCGCAAGCTGGCTCTTTTTGCCAAAACGGCGCGAAGGCAGGCAATGCAGGAAAATCGCGAGTACGAAATTATTTTGCAGTCGGACTCCATTCTGTTGCAGCCCGCGCAGCCGGAAGATGTGGTGGCAGGGGCGCAGCCGCCGGAAGATTCGGATGCAAGTGCGGGGAAGACACTGGAATACCGGTTTCCGGAGGGCGTCAAATTCCGGGTCAAGCTTTGGGGGGCGGATGAGTGGGATGAGCTGAAAGAGCAGCGGGTCTGGACATTCCCGTCCACAGGATTGTGCGCGCCGCACAGGTTTCGATTCGAAAAGGACGAGGCGTGGCTGGAGGAAACTTTCAATCCTCTGACCGCCAACAAGCAGGACGAAAGTTTTAATTTGCCATGAAAACACGGACCGCATCCGCGCGAAAACGGGCCTATATCCTGCTCGAGGTCATGCTTGCCGCGGGTATTTTTGCGATGGCCGGCGTCGGGCTTGTGGTGGCGCTGAACGACATGGCCCACTCGTTCACGCGTGCGCGCAAAGTCACGGCGGTTCGGATTGAGCTTGAGTCCAGGCTGTCGGGAATCCGGATCCGTCCGTTGGCTCCGGGCAAGAGCAAGGATGATCCGGACCCCAACGGTGTCGTGTATGAACAGGAAATCGCCCCTTTGGAATTGTCCAATGACGACAAAATTGCACTTGCGAATCTTTACCGGGTTACGTTGAAGGCGCACTGGAAAGAGGGAACGGTGGACCAGGAGGAGGAGGCTGAAATCTATGTGTACCAGCCGTAGAGACCGAAGGGGGAACATTCTTAACCACGGATAACACGGATGAGCACGGATAAGAAAAATAGATTCAATGTAAAGATTGAAATCCCAACTCAAACAAAAGTGGAGGGATATAAACGGGACGACACAGAGGTCATCCCTCCATTTGTGTCCTTGGCGTCTTCGCGACTTTGCGCGAGAAATGCACCAGGCAATTTTTTGACCGCTCGTAAACGCAGATGAAAAAAAATAGTTCCAAATCGGCCCGCGGCTTCACCTTGCTGGAGGTGACGGTTGCGATGGCCATTCTGGTCATCATTGCCGGCAGTATTTTCGCCGTGCTGCGCGGGACCATCGCAGAAGTTTCGGTTTTGAGCGAGGAACAGTCGCGCCAGCAGGAAATCGACGGCTTCATTGAATTATGCCGCAAGACCTTCCGGATGCTGCCGGCGCAGGCTTCCCTCGAGGGGCGTGTCAGGCAGGACTCGGGCGCGGTTCTGCCTGAGATTCTGATCCGCAAGGCGCCGGAATCGCTGGCTTGGGGCAAAGTCGAGGATTATGACACGATCAGCGTCATTGGGTTGAGGCCGCAAATCGGCGGCCGCTTTAGCCTGGGGCTCTTGCGCGTTTCGGCCCCGAAGAACCCTGCGGTGGATCCGGTTGTCGCAAGCAAGCCGGAGGATTGGCTGACCCTGATTCCGGACGTGTCTCAAATCGAATGGCGTTATTATGATGCAAGATCGGCCATGTGGATGGATATTTTACCGGTCGGGTCCGGGAGGCCGACTGCGATTGAAATGAAGCTGTTGTTGCCCGGGGATGAGGATCCCCTGGTTGTGGTGTTTTGGGTGGTCCCGATTGAAGCGCAGGCAATGGTCCCGCAAGCCTCCAACCCACCGACTCCGAACCCATGAAAGCGCGCCCCCCATTTTTTACCCGAAGAAAAGGCTCGGCCCTTTTGATTGTGCTTTGGGCCATCGCCATCATGTCCGCTGCCATTTTGGGTGTGGTGGAGTTTGTGAATATCGGGTTCGATGAAGCCGCAACGAAGGGAAAAGATTTCAGGGCGCTGCAGCTTGCGGAGTCCGGCATTGCGCTGGGGCTGCATCCAAAAGTCAGGAAGAGGGAAAGCGTTCTTCACCAGACTTTTGATGCCTCCGAATCGTTCGACGTAAAGCTCAGGAGCGAGGGGGCGCGGTTGAATATCAACGTGGTTCTGCTGCGGGACCAGCGCGATGTGCTGTTGGATCTTTTTGACCAATGGGGGGTAAAAAGCCAGGATGCCATGCGCACAGTGGATTGTTTGATGGACTGGGTGGATGCGGATTCCCTCAAACGCCTGAATGGCGCCGAGCAGCCGGAATATGCAGCCATCGGACTGCCTGACCTGCCGCCCAACCGGCCGTTCCAGTCTGTCGATGAAATGGAGATGGTTTTGGGCATGGATGTGGTTGCCAAAGCAAAGCCGGACTGGAAGAATTACTTTACGGTCTGGGGCGACGGAAAGCTGGATTTGAATGAAGCGCCGGCGGATTTGATAGAAGCGGTTTGTAATGTGGGCGCCCGGCAGGCCGAAAATCTGGTCCAATACCGTCTGGGCCCGGATGGGGTGGTTGACACCGATGATGACGTTGAATTAAAGGATCTTTCACAGGTACAGTCGTCGTTGGGATTGACGAATGCCGCTTTCCAGGCCTTGCAAGACCGCATTACATTGAAAAGTGACTACCGCCGCATCGAAAGCACAGGGATGGTTGGTTCTTATAAACGCACAATTATTGTCGTGACTCATCTGAATAGTAACCCGATACAGTATCTGTCATGGTTCGAGCAATAAGAGCACCCAAGACCGGCAAGGCGGAAGGCGCCCGGGTGCTGCTTCCGGGTGAGCAGTCGTGGGAAATTTGGGCGCTTGACTCTTCGTCCGCTTCATTGGCCGAAGGGAATTGCCCGCCCGGGCAGGCTGGATCACGGTTGCGCGCAAATTCCATTCTGGCCCTGCCCGTGCAGGAGGTGGTGGTGGTTCCGATTTGGCTGGCGACGGTGGATCGCTCTGTCATGGAAGACATGCTCTGGCTTCAACTCGAAAAACGCGGGCTGGTATCCCGCTCGCGTCCGGGAGAGCCGGTCGATTTTCATGTGATTGCCCGGCAGGACGAGCGGTCGCTGTTGGCGGTGACGGTGCTTCGGGGTGATTTTCCTGAAGAGCTCTGCGTGAACCGGCTTTCCGATTACCGCCTTTTGGCCGATTTTCTTCCGTTGTCCGGCAATCAATTGTTTTTGTGGAGGGAATTGGGGAGGTTTGTGATGGCCTTTTCGAGGGACGGCGAACTTGTTTATGCGCAGTCGCTGCCTTCGGATTCCTTGTTTGGCCATGTGGTGCAGGAAGCGCTTTGCAGCATGCTGGCTTTGGAGGGCGACGGGACTTTGGCGGCCATTCAAGGCGTTACGGCGTGGGGAAGTTTTTCGCAGGCGGACTTGCGCGAACTGGGCCGTGTTTTCGGCTGTGAAACCGCGCAAGCCCCACGGCCGCAGCCCCGGCTTTTTGAAAAAAAGCGCAACTTGCTGCCGGCGTCAGTCAAGGCCGGCCATCAGCAAAATGAAGAAAAAAAGCGCAATCTGCGGATGCTGGCCGGAGCGGGTGTTTTATATTTGCTCTTGCTGGCGGCAGCGCTGGGACAGGTCAGCTGGCTGTTCTGGAAAAAACACGGATTGGAGTCCGAATTGGCCCGGAACCGCGTGGAAGTTGAAACCATCCGGCAGGCCGCGCAGAGATGGGAGGCTTTGGAAGCCGCGATTATGCCCGCAGGCTATCCGGTGGAAATTCTTTACCGCAGCACCCGGCATTTGCCGGCAGAAGGGGTTCGGCTCGTCACTTTCAGCCAGGAGCCAAAACAGGCGCTTTTGGTGGGGGAGGCGAAGGATTCGGCGGCGGCCTACAAATTCCTTGATGATTTGAAAAAAGACCCCGAGTTGGGGGATTATGCGTGGGATATGCCGCCTCCGAAGCTTTTGACCAATGACACCGCCCAGTTCCGAATAGAAGGGAAATCAAAGTATGCGCCAAGTCACAAACCGTGAACAGCGTCTGTTGCTGGTTTTTACAGTGCTTTTGTTTTTGGCGCTGAATCTGTTTGGGTTCAGCCTGCTGTCAAAAAACCGCCAGATATTGGAGAGAACCGTCCGCAAGTTGGATCTTGAACGGCGGGAGGCGCGGGTTTGGATGGGGCAGAAGGATTTGTGGCTCAAACGCAAGGAATGGATGGACCGCAACCAGCCCAAGCCGGATCCTTCGGGCCAGGACAGCGCCCGGTTGCTCGAATTTCTGCAACAAGGCGCCCGCCAGAATAAAATCACCATCACGGACCAAAAGCTCCTGGAGCCGAGAACGGAGGCCGAGTACCGTGAGGCGTCCGTCCGGATCGAAGTACGGGGTTCCCTGGAGCCTGTGGTCAGGTGGCTGGCGGGGTTGCAGGCTCCCGAACGCTTTCAAGCCATAACCAGTTTGACTTTGAAAAGTGACGCGGAACCGCCTAAGGTCATATGTAATCTCACGATTGCCAGATGGTATGCCTTGAAACCATGAAAAAAATAGCAATGCAGGCCGGGAAACAAACCGGCGGACGGCCTTTCATTTTTGGCCTTGTGCTGTTAGGCGGATACCTGGTTTCCTTTTCAGTTTGTGCCGGCGAAGTCGTGATTCCGGAAGCTTATCCCATTGAGCGGTATGAACCGGTCTGGAAAAAGTCCCCGTTTACCCTTTCTTCGGTGCCCGATGCGGGGCCGACAGGCGGGTTGTCGGACAAATTCAAGCTGACGGGGGTCTTGAAAATCGGCGACGAACCCTATGTTTCGATTTACGATACGGAAAACAAGGAACGGTTTTTGATTTCCAGGCAGGTGAATGCCCAGGGAGTCAAGCTCGATGCGTTGCAGACGTCCGACGATCTGAGCAAGGTGGTGGCCAACCTGAGCAAAAGCGGTGAAACTTTTTCTTTGCATTATGACATGGACTATTTGAAGCAGGTGACGGGCCAGTCACCCATGAATGTGCCGGGCCAACCCATATTCAACAACCAGGGCCATCCGCCGCAGGTGCAGATCCCGAGCCCGGTGAATGTCCAGCCACAGTCAACCCCGCCGCCGCCGCCCCAGCGGTTCATACGCCGCCCTTTTACAGTTCCTTCGCAGTCGTCGGGGTCTTAGAACCCGTGGAAAAAATCAGGAAAATTCATGTCAAACTCTAAATCATTGGTGTGCCTGGCGGTGTGGCTGTTGTGTTTTGCGGATGGTCAGGGCCAGACACCGTTGAAATCGCAAGCAGTGGCCCCAGCGCAGGCTCCGGCGCCTGCAAATCCGGGCGGGGAGGAACTGGTCAAAGTGCAGTATCCATCAGCGAAGCTTGACGATATCCTGGATGCTTATGAAGCAACCTCCGGCAAAACATTGCTGCGCGACGCCAATATCCAGGGCATCTCGGGCCTGACGATTCATCTTGTCGTCCCGGGCATGATTCCAAAAAGCCAGGCCTTGCGGTTGCTGGAGTCCGTCATGACACTCAATGGGCTCTCCCTTGTGCCCGGCGAGGACAACAGCGTCAAGGTCTTGAACAGCACATCCGGCAAGATTCCGCGCAGTGAAGGCATTGCCATTTATGCCAATCTTCAAGACCTTCCAAAGGGAGACCAATTGGCCAGTTATTTCATGCCCTTTCGATACCTGGATGCCGCGTCAGCCCAGCAGATTTTCATGCAGCATCTCCAGCCGCATCCCTACGGCGTGATCGTTCCGGTGCCCAATGCCCAAGCCCTGGTCATTACCGAGAACGCTTCCGCCATCCGGCAACTGGCCAAGCTCAAAGAGCTGATTGACGTGCCGCCCGCCAAGGTGATCAGCCAGTTTGTGACCCTTCAACGCGCGGATGCCGAGAGGGTGGCTGACACGATCACCAAAATGATTGATGCGCGCAAAAGCAAGGCCCAAGGCGTCCCCGGCCAGACATTGTCCTCCTCCGAAATACCGGGTGAAAACCTGACGTTGAACGAGCGCACTTTTGTCTCCGGTGATGTTCAATTGACGCCGGATCCCAGAACCAACCGCATCCTGGTGGTGACCCGTCCGGTGAACTTTGACTACATCAAGGGATTGATCGAACAATTCGATGATGCGGTCACGCTGACCTCGCCGCTTGAAAGGCCGCTGAAGTATGTGATGGCCGCCGATGTTCTGCCTGTGTTGGAAACCCTGCTCACGGAAAGCAAGGATTCCCAACCGGTTTCAAGCAACACGAGTAATCCAGGCCAGCCAAATCAGCAAAACCGCTTCAGTCAAAACAATACCTCGCGCAGTTCCAGTTCGAGCGGCAGCCGCAGCGGCCCGAACGTTTCCGCAGACCGCACGTTGCAGGAAAACCAGGACACGGCGCCCGAAGCGGTCATGGTTGGCAAAACGCGCCTCATTGCCGACAAGCAGGCCAACTCCATCATTGTCATCGGACCGCCCGAGAGCGTTGATAAGGTAAAATCCATCCTGGATCATCTCGATAAAAAACCCATGCAGGTTTATTTGGCCACCGTCATCGGCCAGTTGACGATCGGCAAGAATACGGAATTTGCCGTGGACCTGCTCCAGAATTTTTCCAGCAGCGGAAATTTCGGCGTTGCGGCCAGTCAGCGCACGCGCAGTAGCGCCACGACGGACCTGACCCTGAATCCCAGGGGGTTGACCAGCGCCGCGGCATTTACCGCCCTGCCTGCGGGCCTTACGCTCTATGGGGCCATCGGTTCGGCTTTGAATTACTATGTCAAAGCGCTGGAGAGCACCTCTCATTTCCGCGTCCTTTCGCGCCCCGTTATTTATACTTCCAACAACAAAGGCGCCGTCATCGCCTCCGGGCAGAGGATTGCCGTGCCCACCTCGACCCTGAGCACGTTGAACGCCGCCACGACAACCGACAGCACCTCGGTGATTTCCAACATCGATTACACCGACGTGGTGCTGAAACTTGAAGTCGTCCCGCTGATCAATTCGGACAAGGAAGTGACCCTCAAGATCAAGCAGACCAATGACAGCGTGGTCGGCAGCCAGGTGATTTCAGGCAACAGCATCCCGACCATCGGCACCCAGTCGGTGGACACCACGATCATTGTGCCCAACAAAGCCACCGTTGTTCTGGGTGGGTTGATTACGGAAAGCAACACGGTCAACGTCACCGGCGTGCCCTTTTTTAAAGACATCCCCTTGCTTGGCTATTTGTTCAAGGGAACAACCAAGGACAAATCCCGCCAGGAGCTGATCATCATGATCCAGCCGAACGTCGTGAGCTCCGATGAGGAATTCAAGGCGGCCAGTTTGTCCGAGGAAAACAGAAACCAGGTTGGCGCCGAGGCCCACGCCTTTTCGGAAAACACGCCCTTTGACGCCAAGAAACATGAAGCCGAAGTGAAAGCCGCCGCAGCTGCCGCGAAGCGCGGTACGACCACCAAGGGCGACCGTACCACAACAGAGCAAGCCCCACCGCCTCCGCCCCCAGCGGAAGAAACCCCCATTTCACCCACTCTTCCCGCGCCGTAATTTTTACGCAGACATGTCTGCGCTTTGTCGTTTGTGCCATTTTCTCTGGATTGCCGCGTCGCTACGCTCCTCGTCCGCCGCGGCGGAACGCGGGTGCGTGGGGCAATGTGCAGACGAAGCATGCTGGCCCTGGCTATTCGTCATCGCGAGAAACCAAACCTTTCAAAAAGCTGTTTTGAGCGGGAATGAACGTGAGCTGTAGCTTACCGCAACGCGGTTGCATCTTTCAGCCCAGGGTTGGCGCGAGTCAGCGAGAGCCTACCCTGGGTATCTGTCAAAAATGTTCCCAACTCTGAAGGAGTTCACTCGCGATGCCTATCGGAGTTGCAGCGGGGCAGCATGGGCGAGAGGAGGACGGAACCCATTCAGGGTTCGGGGTATTTTTTGATTTTACCCAGGGTAGCTCGTTCCTCGCAACCCTGGGCTGGAGGACGAAACGCCGTTGGCGTTTTAGCTAACATCATATATCTCAACATCTTGTCACATCTGTTCATTAGGAGGCCCATCTGGAACACTCGCGACGCATGTCGGAGTTGGGCCGTGGCGATCCATCTCTGATGCGCAAGACTATGGCGGACAGGCAAGTTTTAAGATACCGATATTGCATCTGCGTGAATCTGTGTAATCAGAGGATAAAAATGGTTATTTTTCTCCCTCACGCCGCCGTTGACACCCGGCATTGAGGCTGGGAGAGTCGGAGCCGCGACAGGCGTTTCAGATGATGAGAATAGTCTATATCGGCACGGGAGAAATCGGAGTGCCGTCTCTCAGGGCAATGATCGAGGATGGCTCGTGCCGGGTTGTGGGCGTGTTGACCCAGCCCGACCGCCCGTCCGGCCGCCAGATGAAACCTGCGCCATCGCCTGTCAAGCAGCTTGCATTTGAAGAGCATCTCAGCATTTACCAGCCGGAAAATATCAATTCGCCCGGGGCCCTCCAACAACTGGCGTATCTCAAGCCGGACCTGCTTGTCGTTTGCGCCTATGGACAAATTTTAAGGACCAGCGTGCTGGAACTCCCCAAACTGGGTTGTTTGAATATTCATGCCTCGCTCCTGCCGAAATACCGTGGATCGTCCTGCATCCAGGCCGCCATCCGAAGCGGAGACCGTAAAACAGGCCTGACAATCATGTGGATGAACGCCGGCCTCGATACCGGCGATATTCTTTTGCAGGAACCGGTCCGCATCCGCAGCCGGGACACCGCCGGGACCTTGCACGACAAATTGGCGGAATTGGCGCCCAAGGCTTTGTTGGAAGCGCTGGCTCTGATCCGCGCCGGCAAAGCGCCCAGGATTCCGCAGAATCTGCAGGAGGCGACCTACGCGGGAAAATTGAAAAAGGAGGATGGGCATATCGATTGGAACCAGCCGCAAATCCAGATTCACCGGCATATTCGCGCCATGGATCCCTGGCCTTCCGCCTATTCATTTTTGGAAGAAAAGGATGGCGGGAAGAAGATGCTCAAGATTTATAAAACAATCATCTCAAGGCATGCCAAGGGCAGTCCTGGCGCCGTGTTGCGGATCGATGATCACGGGGTGCTGGTGGCTGCCGCGAAAGGCGGGTTGCTTCTCCGGGAAGTACAATTGGAGGGACGCAAACGCATGCATGCAGCCGAATTTGCCCGCGGTTACCGGTTGGAAACAGGTGCGATGCTCGGGTAAATTTCGGTTTGTCGAATTCCCTCGGGTCGCGTAAGCATGCGGTATGAATAAATCATTTTTCAGCTTGTTGTGTGCGGCTTGCTGCTCCGTTGCCTTTGGCTTTGCAGGCTGTGCCAATGGCGGATACAACGGCCCGGTCTATAATTGCTATCTGACCGAAGATGAGCCTCTGTTGGAAAAGGGTCCATCCCAACAAACACCAGCCGATACCACTTTGTCTTCGGGCACGCGGGTCCGTGTTGTGAGTGGCGGCGGAGCGTATATGCTGGTTGAAACCGTGAGCGGAAAACAGGGTTGGGTGCCAACCTCGGCGGTTAAAATGCAGGAGGACAGTTCACCCGACACTGCGCCAACAGGGGCTTTTGGTTCCCATTCCGGATGGTAGCCCTTCTGATTTACCGCAGAGACACAGAGGGCGCAGAGAGGGAAAATCGTTCCTGGTTCTTTGTGTCTTTTGCGTTCATTCGCGGCCAATCCCATTCCGGTTTTAAGAATTCCACATTCTGCATTCTTCCTTTTCCCTCCGCGTTCTCCGCGAACTTTCTGTAAAATAGTTTCCCAGGTGTCTTGGTGGTTCAATTCAATCGAAAGAATTTTTCCGCGGTCTTTCCCGTCGTTTCAATGATCTGTTCGAACGCTTCGTTGCGCAGCTTGGCGATGGTTTCCGCGACAATCCGCACATGGGCGGGCTCGCATCGTTTGCCCCGGTGTGGAACCGGGGCGAGGTAGGGGCAGTCCGTCTCAACCATGAACGATCCTTCCGGCAACGCGCGTATGCAGTCGCGCACCGGTTCTGCGTTTTTGAATGTCACAATGCCGGTAAACGAAACCAGGTGGCCGTTGTCGAGGAGGCGCCTGGCTTGCTCCGCGCTGCCGCCAAAGCAATGGAACACGGTCCGCAGCGAACCGTGATAGGGAACCAATAATTCCAGCAAATCGTCCCAACTCGCGCGTTGGTGGATGACCACGCCCAGCCCGTGTTTTTTTGCCAGATCGAGTTGCTGGATCAGAAAATGTTTCTGGCGTTCCTTCCAGGACGCAAGCCGTTTTTGGTAAGCGGAGCTTTCCTCGCCATCGGCCTGCGGCGGTGGCCGGTAATAATCCAATCCGCATTCGCCGAGCGCCGCCACCTTGGGATGGGACAGCAGCCGGTCCAATTCAACAGCAAAATTTTCCGGTTCCTCCTCAACATTGCAGGGATGAATTCCAACAGCGGCAAAAATATTTTCATGCTTCTCAGCCAGGGCGACGGCGCGGCGGCTGGATTCGAGCCCGGTTCCGATGTTGATGATGCGTTCCACGTCGGCCTGGCGGGCCCGCAGGATGACATCATCGAGGTCGGAATCGAAATCGCTGAAATCCAAATGCGCGTGGGTGTCGATGAGCATGAGGGGGCGGAGAGGATCTCAGCCGGGCTGCAGGTGTCGGATCTGCGCGATGACCCAGGCGTGAAGTTCCGTGAACCTGAGCATGAGCTTTTCCTCGGACGCGGAACAGGATTGCAATTTTTGGCGCCAGTCTTTGAGTTCGCCTGATTGGTTCGGCATGGTGGTTTGGCATTCCCCCAGAAACAACAGGAGATTATCCAGAGCGCTGGAAAAATCCGTGGAACCGTGCTGAAGCGATCCGACCACGCTGATTTGGTTTTGAATCGAACGGAACGCGGCAATGGGTTCAAGGTCAAGCGCCGAAACGGGAGCGACATTTGTTTTTTTCCCCGCCTTAAGCCTGCTGGCGGCCACCCATGCGAGCAGTCCCGAAATGGCGACTGCGATAACGAGGACAGTGGCGTAAACTTGGAATGGCGAAATCTGAGGCATTGGCGTTACTATGCCTCAAAAATGCCGGAAGCACAAGCCTCAGTGTCCTGTTCCCCAGGACGCGAGCTCGATTCATTGACACAAGCGGAAGGGTTGCTAGTAAAAAAGCATGGAATCAAAAAGCAAAATTTGGATCAAAAGTTCGAAAGCCCCCGCCGCGGTCGGGCCTTATTCACAGGGAACCCGGTACGGGGATTTGATTTTCACAGCAGGCCAGATTCCGCTGGATCCGGCCACGGGGGAATTGACCGGCAAAACCGTGGAGGAACAAACCCGGCTGGTTTTGAAAAATCTTCAGGCGGTGCTGGAGGAGGGCGGCGGTTCGTTCCAGACCGTATTGAAAGCCACGGTGTTCATGGTGAACCTGGGCGACTTCGCGGCCATGAACAAGGTTTTCACGGAATTTTTCGGAGACTCGCTTCCGGCGAGATCGACCATTCAGGTTGCGGCCCTGCCCAAAGGCGCACAGGTTGAGATCGAAGCCGTGGCATTCCGGAAATAGGAAGATTTTTAACAGGAAGGCCGCGAGGGCCGGAAGAACAGCCTGGAATTCAAATTTCAGGGTTTACTGACATGACATCCGAGGAATTGCTGGAAAAATTCAAGGAAACCGGCGCGTTGCTGGAAGGCCATTTCGTGCTGCGATCGGGGTTGCACAGCCGCCAGTTTTTTCAATGCGCCCATTTGCTGCAATATCCGGCGTTGTCCTCCAGGATTTGCGCCGCGCTGGCCGAAAAGGCGAAGGAAATCGAAGCCGATGAAGTGATCTCGCCGGCCATGGGCGGAATTTTGGTCGGGCACGATGTCGCCCGGCATTTGAATAAAAAACATATTTTTGCCGAGAAACACGAAGGCAGGCTGGCAGTCCGGCGCTTCGAAATCAAACCCGGGACCCGCTTTCTGGTTTGCGAAGACGTGGTGACAACCGGCAGCGCGGTGAATGAGGTTTGCCGGATTGTGCGCGGCGCCGGAGCGCAGGTGGCGGCGGTGCTGTGCATTGTGGACCGGAGCGGCGACCGGCAGCCGGATTTCGGCGCGCCCTTTGTTTCGTTGCTGAAGCTGCGGGTGGAAACATTCCCGGCGGAGCAACTGCCGCCCGATCTGAAAAAGATCCCCGCGTTCAAACCCGGGAGCAAATGAGCATTAACCGCGGACATGGAGTGCGGTGGCAAGCCGCTGTAACTGCGGGGTGCGACACCGCTTTGGGGCTCTTAAGCAAAGGTTGGCCGCAAAAGAGCGCAAAAGAGCGCAAAAAACGCAAAGGAAATACATTTTTAACCGGATTGGCGCAGATAAAAAGTCAGGCCGTTTGCCTGGAAACCTCAGCGTTCTCGGCGCCTCTGCGGTGAATTTTCAACAATAGCCTGCATATGCCCAGTACGTATCTTTCCGCTGTTACGTCCCGATGCTAACAGGTTGACCATTGAAATGAGTATGAAATATGCAGGCTAACATGAAAATCTACGAAGTCTGGGCCGGGCAGCGGCGGATGCTGGCGCGTTGCGAGTGCGGCGCCGGATTTGGGTTTCGTTCCAAAGGCCTGCTGGGAAGGAAGAGCCTGCCGGAAGACGAGGGCATCCTTCTCTTGCACTGCAACAGCATCCACATGTTCTTTATGAAGTTTCCAATCGATGCCGTCTTTCTGGACAAACAAAACCGCGTGATCCGGATTGTTCACGGGATCAAGCCCTGGCGGATTTCATCCCTTATTTGGAAGGCGTCTTCCACACTCGAAACAGCGGCCGGCATTTGCTCCAAATTCGGCCTGAAAGAGGGCGATGTCCTGGAATTCAGAATGCTGCCAGCTTAAAACATGAAAACTGGCGCAAGCTGCATTCATCCCCCTGAAAAGGGGGAAGACAAGGGGGTTTTCTGTCTTATTTCTGTAGCAACGACAAAAACGGTGTCGCGTCCGGCGGCTGCCGGACTTGCCACCGGACTCCATATCACTTCATGTCGCACATTCGAGTTCGTCGGCAAAGTGTAGCGGCGGCGGTGCTTCTTATCCGTGGTAAAAACAATTTTAATGCGTAAGGTTGACCGATGCTGGATCTGTCTCGACATCCGAAGGCTGCCGGGGGGAGGATGTGCATTTGTTTCCAATAATCAAAGCAGGTGAACGGTTTGAATGCGCCGCACGATAAAGACGGAAAAAATCCGTCGAAATTCTGGAGCCTGCTTGCTCCGTACCTGCGGCCTTATCGCAAATGGATTGTGTTGTCGATCGCATTGAATGCCTTCCACGGCATCGCAATTTCCTTCCAGTTCCTGTTCCCGAAATATCTGATTGATGACGTGCTTCCCGCCGGGCAGGTCCCCAACGGCCATCCTTATCACAAGCTGGCGCTATTGCTCGCCGCTTATCTGGTTGCGTCGATCCTGTGCCGGATGCTGGCCTGGCACATTGGCTACCGTATTTTCACCTGGGTGCGCGAAAATGTGATCCTGAAAATCCGCGCGAATTTCTTCCGCCACATCAACGGCCTTTGCCTGCGCTTTCACGGAAAATACAACAGCGGCGAGCTGTTTAGCTACCTCTTCGGTTCTCCGCTGTCCCAGGTGCAGCAATATCTCCAGCAGATGGCGATGAACGGTCCCGGAGCGGTCCTGACGCTCGTTTCATCGATCATCTGGGTGTTTTTCTGGGATTGGATGATGACATTGGTACTGCTCGCATCCGTGGTCGCCGGGGTGTGGCTGATGTGGCGTACGCGAAAGCGCATGCAGAAATTGCACCGGGATTTTCAATTTGTGGAGAGCAACGTAAGCGGGCATGTGGCCGATCTCATTCGGGGATCGCGCGAGATCAAGCTCTATTCAATGGAGGCGCAGGTGATGGAGGATTTCCAGCTCCAGGCCGGCGTCATCAGCCGCAAAAGCGTGGAGCGCGACGTAAAATCGCACATGTATTACATGGAAACCGAAACCGCAACCTATCTTTTCTTTGCCTTGCTGTGCAGCGTCGGCGCCTGGCGTTATTTGAATGCCGGGTTGACCCTTGGCGAACTGCAGGCCTACCTGGGCGCCTTCATTGCGCTGCAAGGCCCCATGCAACAGCTTTTGCAAATCAGCTCCCTGCGCGGCGGAGCGCAGGCCAGCCTGGAAAGATTGAATGCCGTTCTCAACACGGTCAGTACCACCCCCGATCCCGATGGGCATGACCGGCAGGCGCCGGAACGCGGCGACATTGTTTTGCGCGACGTTCATTTTTCCTACGATCAAATACCGACGCTGAACGCCCTGAATCTCCGGATTCCGTATGGCCAGCGCCTTGCCTTGGTCGGAGCGTCGGGATCGGGCAAGAGTACGTTCGCGCAACTTCTGCTCCGCTTTTATGATCCCAACTCTGGAAGCATCGAGATCGGAGGAGTGGATATCCGGCACTGCACCGGAGCGCATCTGCGCCGGCGCTTCGGGGTGGTTCCACAGGATCCCTATTTTTTCCAGACGAACCTGCGCGACAATCTGCGGGTTGTGCGGCCGGATGCGGATGATGAGAGAATCCGGCGAGCCTGCGAACAGGCAAGCGCATGGGAGTTTATTTCCGCGATGCCGCGCGGACTGGATACTCCGGTTGGCGAGGGCGGCACAACACTCTCCGGCGGCCAGCGCCAGCGGCTGGCGATTGCGCGTGTCCTGCTGCTGGATCCGCCCTATTTCATTTTTGACGAGGCCACAAGCGCGCTGGATACCGTGAGCGAAAAGTTGATCCAGGAATCGCTCCATCGCGCCATGGCAGGACGCACGGTTATCTTTATCGCCCACCGCCTGGCTACGGTTAAGAATTGCGACCGGATCATAGTCCTGAACAAGGGCATTATCGCGCAGGACGGAACTTATGCCGAACTCTCAACACAGCCCGGCCATTTCCGCAACATGGTTGAGAGCGATAGTTTGCGAAGCTGAAAAAGGATTTCGCGCCTTATAACTTCACAGGCTGATTGCGCTTGTTGGACTCGAAGCACGAATCGAGAATTTTCTGGATTTCAGCGCCACGGATGAAATCGGGCTGGCCCTGCTTGTTGGCCCGGATGCTTGCGATGAAGCGCTGGTACATGTTCGGGACACGCGGCGCTTTGACATCCTTCCACTTGCATTTGTCGAGGTTGGCGCCGGAGCAAAGCCGGAATGTGTTGTCGGAGATCTCCGAGTTGAATTCAACTCCGCCCTTGGCGCCGAATATTTTCAGGGTGAGATTGTTGGCATGGCCGCCGGCCCAGCGGGTGGTGTGGATTACGCCGAGCGCGCCGTTGCCGAATTCAACATTGATCGTGGCGGAATCGTTGGCATCGAGCGTGTATTCGCCGATGCGGTTGCGCGGCGCCTTGTGGAATGCCTTGAGCCGGCAATAGACCTTCGAAATCGGGCCAACCGGGAATGTGGCGAAGTCGAGGATGTGTACACCGACATCGCCCAGAACGCCCTTGCTGCCGTGGCGGGACGAAAGCCGCCAGAGCAAGGCGGGAGTGTTATGCCAGTCACCCCAAACCTTGCTTGCGAGCCATGCTTGCAGGTAGCTGGCTTCGACATGGCGGATTTCACCGATCTCGCCGGATTGAATTACTTTGGCAATGCCGTGAATGGCGGGCCAGTTTCGATAGGAGAAGTTGACCATGTGGATGCGGCGCGCTTTGCGGGCGGCGGCAACCATGCGGGACGCGTCGGCGTGGTTGAGGGCCAGCGGTTTTTCGCAAAGGACATGCTTGCCCGCGCGCAGGCATTCGATGGCCAGATTGGCGTGGAAGGGATCCGGAGTGACAATGCTGACGGCATCGACTTCCACATTCTTGAGCAGATCCCCGGCCCGGGTGAAGATGCGGGGTATGTCGTGTTTTTCGGCGAAGGCCTTGACCCGCGCGGCATCGATGTCGGCGGCGGCGACAAGTTTGCAGCCGGGAATTTTGGCGAATTCGCCGGCATGGGTATTGGCCATGCCGCCGGTGCCGATGATGGCGATGCGTATGGTGGAGCTGCGTTTATTCATAAGTCGTCGGGAGAAAGTGAGCGCAGGATTGGTTGGTTAGGCTTTCCGGGATGGGATCGGTTCCAGTGCCGGGCTGTTCGGACAAATATCCGGGATATTGACAGTGGGGCGCGCCCAACGGACGGCATTGCTGATGACCTTTTGCACCATGGGATTGTGATAGGTGGGATAGGTTTCGTGGCCGGGGCGGAAATAGAAGACCCGCCCGTTGCCGCGGTACCAGGTGGCGCCGCTGCGGAAGACTTCCCCGCCGGTAAACCAGGAAATGAAAATGAGTTCGTCCGGGGCGGGGATGCCGAAAGGTTCGCCGTACATTTCCTCGGCTTCGAGTTCAAAGTGGTCGGGCACGCCTGCGGCAATCGGATGCTGGGGCAGGATGTTCCAGAACCGTTCCTTGTCGTTGTCTTCCCGCCATTTCAGCGAGCAGGTGGTTCCCATGAGCGCCTTGAAGATTTTGGCGTAGTGGCCGGAGTGGAGGACGATCAATCCCATGCCTTCGAGGACTCGGGTTTTTACCTTGGCGACAATGGCGTCCTGGACCTCTTGATGAGCCATGTGGCCCCACCAGATGAGGACGTCGGTTTCGGCCAGGACGGCGTCCGTCAGGCCGTGTTCGGGCTCGTCCAGAGTGGCGGTGCGGACGGAAACATCGGCATGAGGGCGCAGGAAAGCGGCGATGGTTTCGTGCATGCCTTTGGGGTAATGGGCGGCCACCTTTGGGTTTTTCTTTTCGTGGCGGTATTCGTTCCAGACAGTGATGCGGATGGGGGAGTTCATATTACTTTTCTGTTGGGTTGATTTATGGGTTGGACGTGCGGGTTTTCCAGCGCCTCGTATTTTGTGAGCGTATTCCGCGAACTCAAGAACCAAACTCCGAAGGCATACCGGACCGCGTTGTTGCGCAATGGGGGATAGCCCCCGGACCTTTTGCTTGCCGCTGTGCATGGCTCGAAGCAAAGTAAAGGCCTTATGTTCGAGCATCGCCACCAGAAACTGATTTCGAAACAGGAGTTCGCGCTCCGCATTTTTAAAAATCTCGTCGTTGCGCTTGCCATGATGTTCGCGGCGCTGCTGGTCGGGGTGCTGGGGTACCATCATTTCGCGAAATTTTCATGGGTTGATGCGTTCCTGGACGCGTCGATGATTCTCGGAGGCATGGGGCCTGTCGGCGAATTGCACAGTGACTCGGCGAAATTATTCGCGTCGTTTTATGCGTTGTTCAGCGGCATCTTTTTCATCGGCATCGCGGCGGTGCTGCTGGCGCCGCTGGTGCATCGCTTCATGCACCGTTTCCACCTCGAGACCGAGGAGGAAGAAAAAGGCTGCCAGCCTTTGTCAAAATAGGACTCCTGACCCCATCCCCCAAGACATCAACTCACGCCTGCGCTTCACAGCTTCATGCCCGTCACCGCTTGCTTCGACTGATTAATCCATTGTATTCCTCATGAGAACCGATCCATACCCATTCCACACCACCGGATACTTCGCGCCCGATGGCCCGATGATGATTCCCTACTCTGACCGAAAATCTTTGCCCGGAACCATAAAGTTTCTTGAAGTCCAAGGAGGAATGCTGCGGGTTTTGCTGCCAAATCCTGTAATTTTTGAGAGCGAGGGTTTGAACATGCCTGGGCAGTTCATTGTGGCATTTCCAAAACCTGGCACTGGCTTTGGAGGTCATTCCCGTTCCGGCCAGGGACGAAGAGCGCCCTTTTCCGCTTCTGCGTCGGCCTCAGTAAAGAGAAAATCCAGCTTGCCCGCCTTGGCATCGGCTTCAATCTGCCGGTCCCAGGCGTCTTCACGCCGATTAATCAGCCGATCCGTCAACTTCCAGAATTCAGATTCCGGCAATTCAGCTATCGCTTTTTCAATTTCTTCCACCGTGCTCATGGATAAACTCTATCCCGCTCCAAGAAAAAATCAAATCCAAGTAAACCCCCCGCAAGCTGCCAGACTTTGTCAAATTATGGCTCCTGACTCCATCCCCTTGCATTGCATTATGGAGAGATGGACTTTTTCTCAGCGAAAATCTGTTAGGTTGGTTGGATCTATCACGTCCCCTCTGGGATGTTTGTCGCTCGGTGGATTCTCATGATCCATTGTTGTGTTTGATTGTGGCTTATCCGCTGTATGGGCTTTTAGGTAACCGTCGATGTCGCTGTAAGGGAGAAACCAAAAGCCGACGTTGAATGGTTCAATACACAGGCCGTCTTTTGTGCCGAAGAATTGAATGCCGTTGGAGGGATAAATGGTCGTGTCGGGATGCTCGAACTGTCCCGGAGCCCACAGGGCGGGGGCATCGCTGGGCTTGACGCACAAATCCGCGCGTGCCTGGTCGTTGAGGTGAAAGACGAGCGGGATATGGCGCGGCGTTCGCCCCTGACCGAGGCGATAACACAGCAGGTCGTAAACTCCTCCCTTGATCTTCGGTTTCTTGAGGGCGAACAGCGTGTCCTCGTGAAAGGCGAGTTCGGTGTGGTAAAGAACTTCGTTGGGAGTGGCGTCCCATGCCGCCTGCGCGAACCACGACGGTAATTCCTTGATAGGTTGTGATCCTGGTGTCGGCTGCTTACGAAAGATCGGCTGCACGGGCGTCATCAACGGCTTCGGCTCTGTGGATTGCGGATCGAGAAGGACAATCTCGCCGCGCTGGTTGGTGACAATGGTCTTGCCGCAGGCGGTCGCTATCTGCCCGCCAAACGAACTGTCGAAAACGGGTTGCCATGGTCCGGGAGTTTCCTGCATGTAGAACGTACCCTCCTTTGTGGTCATGCACGGCTTGCCGCCGAGTCCGAGGAAAATATGCGCATAATAGAGCCGAGTGTTGTCGTCGAATTGATTTTGCGCGGGCTTCCGTCGCGTGCTGGAGAGCAGCGTCGTCGAGTCATGGTCCCAGTCATAGCGCATGATGGCGTTCTCGTTGCTGGCGAACTTGAAACTGACGAACAAATAGAGCGCGTTGCCGGCTCCATAAAGATCACCGCTGAAAAAATCGGGCAACGCGTGCGCGGCCCACGTCGCCGTTTGCGGATCGTAGCGCGCAATCTGGTGTGCAGCGGGTCCGCCTTTGCCATCGTGGCCATTGGTTTCCCACGTCGTGTAGAGCGCATCTGACGTGCGGACGAAGGAATGCGGATTTCGATTGGCGGGGAGCGGAATCGATTGTGTCTTGAAATCGGGGAGGAACACCCGCATTAATTCATCTGGACCGCCCGGTTTATTGTGGGAGAGCCAGATGCTCTCATCATCCATGGTGAGGATGTTCTCATAATAATAGCCGGGTGCAACCGACGCATACCGCCATGGATACCAGTACCGCGTTACGGTGAGCGCGTCAGCCTCGGGCGAAGGCAGCGGAGTTTCCACGGCGAGGTCGGGGAACTGGCGTTTGAAGGGAGCCTCGTAGTCGCGGCGGAATGTTCCCGAAACATTCCCCCCAGCTCGAGCTTTAAATGCTTGGTATTCCTTCCAAATCGAGGAGGCTTCGTCACGCGACCATCCCGCAGGTTTCCAGAGAATGGTTATCACGATTTCGTAAGGATGGAACGAATCACTATGGGCCAGGACGTAGTGCAAAAGCGGGAGACCGACTGCGGCGTTTCGGCGTCTCACCTCGTCAGGCAACCCGCGCGCGCAAGAGAGATCGGGGGGATAGCCGTTCTCCTGCGCGATGGTCTCGCGCTGGTTCCACAACTCGCCGAGGTAATCTTTGTAAGCGGCGTCGGCCACGGCGGGATCGCCCGAGGCAGACTGGATGAGCAGCAACCGCAAATGCGCGACGGGAGGGGTCTTGAGCGATTTGACGAACAGATCAAACTGCTTTTTCTGATCGTTCGTTGTTTTCAGGAAGCGCGGGCAAAAATCTTTGCCCTGTTCAAGCATCATACTGGGCAGCCAGTCGTTCGAGTTCGAGCAGACGACGCGCAGGGTCGCGAATTGCTCGTCCAGCGTGGCTGGCCATTCTTCGATGAAGAGGTTACGCATGGTGAGATGACCGAGCGAGTGATAGGGCCCCATCGACCCGTGTGCGGGGTCGAATTTCGTCAGCACGCGCAAGGCCTCGCGTACGCGATCCGATTGCGCCGGGTCCTCGCGGTCGAGCAGGGCGAGGATGTACGACGCAACCGGTACAATAACCGGTCCGGGATCGGGCGATGTCACCGCTTTGACCACCTCCGGGTCCGGAACGTAGCCGGGTGTTTTGCTGGATTCGTAGAAACGAACGGCGTCCTGGATCGAGCGGATGATCATGGCCGCTCGTTGGTCGGCGTGTTGAGCCGACGGACCGTCCGGCAAAATGATCCTTTCGTTTTCGATCTTCAAATCGTTCCCGGAAATCGCTCCGCAGACCTCGCTCCTTACGGCAAAAAGCTGCTGCGCCCTTTCGCCCAGCAGGTCTGCGCTGTCGAGAGCCTCCAGCGCAGCGTCGCTAACCTTGTGCTGCCAGCCCCAAATGCCTTCCAGTAAATATTCCCGCGCTTCCTTTTGGGGCTGCCAAGGCTGGGAATTGGCAGTGGTGCCGGTGGCTTTCTGGATTTCAACGACCATCTGTTCTGTGAGTCCATGAAGATTATTCATGGGTCCGTGGATTTCCAGCGGGGTCTGTTGGTTGTTGGGCGAACGCAAACGGAGATGAATCGCAACATCGCCTGTGCCCTGTGTCGGAAGGCTCAAAGTTCCATCGATGACGCAGACTCCCTGCAAAAGAGGCTGGGGCGTGGGCGAAAGGGAGTGCTCAAAGCCAAGCGACCAAGCATGTCGCCTTTCTAAAACCACATAATCGGGCAATGACGCGAGTCTGCTTTCCAGCAGCAGGGTCAGTTTTCGTTCAAGGACGGCGGAATCGGTTGTGGCATAGTCGGCTCGAAGATTCAACACGGAGATGGGGATGGCTTTTGTTGGATCGAGTTTGAGCTTGGGCGCATAACCCGTAACACGGTGCGCGATTGATTTGGCAAGTTCGGGCAGGTTGTCCTTGGGTGGCGATGGATCGTCGAACAGTGCGTAGCCCAGACCCACCGCAGTAAACCGGACTTGAAGGCCATCCGGTGTTTTGCTGATAAAGAGCAGGCCATCCGCGCCGACAAGTTTGCCCAGAGCTACTGCATCCTTCCCAGCCATCTGTTGCAACTTGAGTTCGTCAGCAACTTTGGCCAGTTCATCGCGTTCCAACAGAAGGATATTTGGATTGCCGGAGAGTTCGGTTGTTAGCAGCGCCGACAGATTTTGCTCATCCGCATCGCTGATTATGGCGATTCGCACCGACGCCGGATTGGCAGTGGCTGTTATCGCCAACACCATCAAGATCAGGACGCTTAAGATAACACGCATATAATTTCAGTTTGCCATGTGGACTTTTATTAACGAAAACTAGTCAGATCTCCTGGATCGACATCATTGCCTACGGTAGGTTTTGCCATTATTTTGGGAGTATTAATTGGGATTGTCGTCGACGTTACACTATCTGATTGAACCTTGAGATGAGCTTTAAAGTAAGCTTCGATGTGGGTGTACGGAACAAACCAAAAACCCACCCAGGGGAGCACAAGACAAAGCCCCTGTTTCGTTGCCTTCAATTCTGGTTCATATAGACGGTTAGGCTGCTCAATATCATCAAGCGACCAGCCGTTCGGCGCACGGCCCGGGTGTAGCGACAACGCAGCCTTGGCTGAGGCAGTCAGTTGCATCTTCAGGGGAATGCGCACGGGCTTGCGACCTCGCGCCTTGTCGTAGCAGAGCAATTCATAGCGGTTTTCGAACGTACTTGGCTTGAAGAGAATGAAGAGCCTGCCGTCGTGAAAGGCGACCGTTCTTTCATCCATTTGCTTTCTCTTGCCGGGAGGACAATCCCAGATTGTTTGGCTTGCCCACGGCGTTGTAACGGGGCTTGTCTTGGCCTTGCGATAGATAGGTTCGTCGGCCGCCATCCATGGAATCGGCGAGGGCATCTTCGGATCGATGAACATTGCTTCGCCTTCCCAGTTGAATACCAGGCTTTGGTCACCCACGGAGACCACATAATCATTGCACGCGCCATCGAAAACGGGTGGCCAGGTCCCAGGCGATTCCTGAATAAAGTACGTGCCATCGCCCGTCGTCACACTCGGTTTGTTTCCCGGCCCGGCAAAGATCGAGATGACTCGATAGGTGCTTGTGTCATCAAATTGATTCTGCGCGGGTCGCCGACGGTTATCGGCGAGGAGGGTAACTTTATCCGCGTCCCAGTTGTACTTAACCAAGCCTGACTCTGCCCCTTGGCGCGAACCCGTAGGGAGATAGATATCACCGTTTACCCCGTATAGATACTGCGAAGAATACGAAACCGGGAGATCGCGCTTCGTCCAGCTTGAGGTCGAAAAATCATAACGCGCGAGTTGTTGTCTGAGACCCTGCAGGGTCTCATCGCTTCCCATCGGCGCGTAAAGAGCCTGTGGGGTCCAAAGTAACCCCTGAATATACTTGCCGTCCATGGTATCAACGGTTTCTGTTTGCAGGTCCGGCAGGTGGATTTTGAAAATCCGCCCTTTTTCCAGGATATTAAGATAGCTGGCAACCCAGATTTGGTCGTTGGCCACGCTGGTGGCAGTAATGATGATATTATTATCGACTGGGGTGCTGGGTACCAGCCAGGGATGCCAAAACTGCGTGATGACAAGAGGCGGTGTGGAATTTGTGTCCGTCGCCGCATTCGCGTTAACTACGTTTGGGAACTTGCTTTTGAAGTAGTACATAATACTGTCCATCTCGGCGATAAAGGAGAGGTCGGGAAGGCCATGCTTTTGTATTACAACATCCGTACGCCGCTTTACGTAGTCCTGTTCTTCCTTCCAGATCGCCGAAGCGTCGGTCAAATCCGTTTCAGTGGGCTGCCATAGATTTTTCAATATGATAATGCCACTATTTCCGGGATGTTCCTCGTCCAGCACGGCATGAACGATGGGAAGCGACGCCTTGGCGTCCCGTCTCTTTACTTCGGAGGCAATATCCCAGACACTTTCCACAAGCGGCGAGTAGTCATTACATGTGGAAAGCTCTTGACGACTAGCTAGGAGATAGTTCAAGTATTCAAGGTAGGCGGCATCCGCTGTTGCCGCGTCTTTCACGTGCGTTTTCAAAACAAGATAAGTTCGTTTTGTATCAGGATTGTTTTTCAAGCTTTCCACAAAATCGTCAAATGCCTTCTCACGCTCCTTGGGAGTCGTCAGGAGTCGCGCGCAAAAAGTTTGAGATGGATCCTTCAGACTGTCTTTCGGGAGCGCCTGCTGATTGTCATTGCAAATCAGTCGAAGCCAGGCGATTTCTTCCTCGATAGTTTGCGCCCAATCGTCGGCGAAAATATAAGCCACGTTCTCACGAAGACTCACATTACCGGGCTGTACCGCACCCGACTTGCCATTCTGTGGATCATATCCCGTGAGAGTGCGTAGGGTGTGACGGAGTTCGTTTGCGCGTGGAGATTGCGCCCGTTCCAGCAGTACCAGAATTTTTGACGCCTTATACGAGACGGTGGCAATGGTCTGGGAGGTTTCTGGACCGTTGGACGGAGCGAGCTTTTCAGGTTTCGCTTCCAGCTTTTGGTCGCGATAGCGTACCGTTTCCGAAAGCGCACGCAAAATGACTTCCGTTTTAGCTGCCAAGGTGTCCGAATCGAAAGTCGGTTTGCCGTTAAGCTCGGGAGGATGCCATTTCTCCATGCCTTGTTCGGAGATTAAGCAGAGAATTTGGATGCGCAATGGAACAATCTTTTCGGGCGCTGCGCCGAGCAATTCGGCGCTATCGACTGCTTCCAACGCGGCAGCGGGAACATTCGCGCGTAAACCCCAGAGCGCCTCGCGCAAATATTCATTTGCCTCCGGGATCGCGGTCAGCCCGGAGTTCGAGAACGGTTGCCCCATATCTTTTTTGATTTCAGCAAGAATCTGGTCAACCAGCGCACCGAGATTTTTCGTGTCGCCCTGCAGCATTGTCTTCTTTTCATCTCCTCTTGGTTCTCGCAAACGTAACGCGACGGAGCAGGTGTCGCCCGGAGCGGCCATGCTGATCGTTCCATCGATGAGGTAGGCGCCCTTCAGCAGCGGCTTCGATGTGGCATTGAGCGAATGCTCGAAGCCCAGCGACCATGCATGCCTACGTTCAAGTACAACGTATTCAGGAACTGAAGTTAATCGACTTTCCAATAGCAAGGTCAGATTTCGTTCAACTTGAAGAGATTGGGCGGTGCCGTAATCAGCTCGAAGATTCAACACGGAGATGGGGATGGCTTTTGTTGGATCGAGTTTGAGCTTGGGCGCATAACCCGTAACACGGTGCGCGATTGATTTGGCAAGTTCGGGCAGGTTGTCCTTGGGTGGCGATGGATCGTCGAACAGTGCGTAGCCCAGACCCACCGCAGTAAACCGGACTTGAAGGCCATCCGGTGTTTTGCTGATAAAGAGCAGGCCATCCGCGCCGACAAGTTTGCCCAGAGCTACTGCATCCTTCCCAGCCATCTGTTGCAACTTGAGTTCGTCAGCAACTTTGGCCAGTTCATCGCGTTCCACCAAAAGGATATCTGGATTGCCGGAGAGTTCGGTTGTCAGGAGGGCGGCCAGATCTGCCGTTTCGGACGTGCTGATTACTGCAAGGCGACAGGATGCCGACGGAGCATGCGCTGTGATGGCGGGTTCTTCCGCCGCAATTACTAACTGTCCTTGACAAAAAATTATCGGGAACAACAGAAAAAGAAAATATTTCATGGATTTTTTGTAATGCTCTCGCGCTTCCCGGCAAGCCAGTCTGCTTTTTTTGATTCCAGAGCCGCGTTCGGAATGAACCAAAATCCATGGCACGGAGTTTCCAAAAGCAGTCCATGTCTGCTGGCAATCAATTTCAAGCTGTAAGAGGCTTTTTCCGGCGCTGCTATCGCATCCGCATTGAAAAGACTGCTGTTACCATTTTCAGAAATGGCTGCAATTGTTTTTCGTATATCATCAGGCAACTGAAAGGCGACGGGGATGCTCAGGCCATCGGAAGGCCCTCCTTTCCAATACCACAGAAGCTCGTAGCTTTGGCCTTCCTTGCGGTTTAGAATAAACAAATCCTCCGGACGGAAAGCTAGCGCATTATTCATCAACCATTGCGATGTCCAGCCGGTAGGTTTCCTCCATCCCCACTCCCACTCTCCTGGATTGGCGGCATCCAACCAGACTGTACTTCCTTCGGGGTTCACATGGATAACTATTCCATTTTTTCCAGCCAACAGGGCCTCGCCTTCACTCAAAATGCAATGCGGAGAATCCATGTCCATGATTTCCTTCCAATTTCCATCTTCCTTCTGAAGGATGAAAACACGCGATAGTGGAGGGCCGGTCACCACCCAAATCTTGCTCTTCGGCCCGTCAAATACCCCCAAAATGCGGCCATTGACACTCTCATCCAATTGATTCAAAGGAGGTTTGCGCCGCGTGCTGGCCAGCAATTGTGATTCTTTGGTGGTCCAATCATATTCCAAAAGACCGTTCTCCTCACTCCGACTGGATGGATGCTTCCAGAGGCTGAAGTACAATTTCTTTCCTGCTGAATAAATTTCAGAGGCATCCTGAAATGAACGTTCCTCCCAGGTGCATAAGGCCGTGTCAAAGCGGCTAAGAAACATTTCCATCGGCCTGTTATTACCCGGATATTTACCGTGTAAGACATATACTCCATCCGGAGTAATTGCCATTTTACCGCCTGTGCCGCTGAATCCCACGGGAAACTCTTTGTCCTGCAATTCCGGGAGTGAAACCTTGATCAAACTTCCGCCGGGGCGTCCGTTCCAATTCCCGATCAGCCAAGCCGTATCTCCTGCGACCTTCAGACTGTTGTAGCCAAACTCGTAGGACTTTCCATCACTCTTCGCACACCAATAGTGGCTGACAAGCAGCGCTTCCTGTTCGTGCGCCGCCTCCGGCTGCTTTAGTACCGGATAATGCATCAAAAATTCTTTTTCATGCCAGTTAAAGGCTCTGGCAGTCTTGCTTTGTTCCGTTTCCGGCAGTGAATTCAATATCCGCTTCCGGTATTCATTGAAGTTTTTCCAAACAGCTTGTGCCAGCTCCGGATCAAAGGTGCCCCTGTCAAGATATTCAGACAGCAGGTCACCATCATATTTTTTCAAAACCTGAAAAAGCTGCGTTAAAAATTCCGCGCGCTCCTTTGCCATGTTGCTGTCAAAGCGTCCATTCAGCCAATCTGCGTTCAGATATTCATCCAGCTCGCCGTTTTTTTCCAGAGTCTCGGCGCGATCCGCCATTAATTTCAGATATTGTCTGTAAGCCGCCGCCGACTCCTCCGTCGATCCATGCCTGCTCAGCAGCAATAAGCCGAAAAGCTCAGTGCCAGGTTGAGCCTTCCATTCCACAGCCAGGGCCACCAGATGTTTTCTGGCCTCCTCTTTGCTTAAAAAACGTTTTCCAAGTGCGATCTCAGGTTCACGCTTCAACCGTTTGAATACCCAAAAACGCTTGGGTTCGGATGACTCCACCCAAACCTTGTAAAAAGAAAGCAGATCTTCCAGGGAAGCCGCCCATAGCGGCGCATAATCCGCGGCATAAGCGAAATTGTAGGGACTATTTTTGCCAGTAGGATCAAATGGCGCCAACTCCCGCAACAAGACCCGGATGCGTTCCATGTCCAGTTCTGAATTCCCGTCTGTTTCAAGTTCCAACAGGAATTCGGAAGCGGCATTCAAAACCTCGGTTTTGGGAACGTCCTGTTTCTGGTTTTCCAGTTCCCGGCATAAAGCCAGCGCATTCAGAATCACATCATAACGGAATTGCGGTGAGGCGGGCACGGGTTCCAGAACTTTGCCGTTGTAAAAACGCTTTTCACCGTGAGCAAGCCTGGCATAGGTCTTGGCCAGAAGCTGTTGGAGCACGACTGATTTTTCTCCAAGAGCCACAGCCGCCTCGCCCGCCTCCAAGGCCATTTCATCCATGCCATGAGTCTCGGCCCACAAGGCTTCAGTCAGATATTCTTTCGTTTCCTTTGCCCCAAGAACTTCCTTTTTGTTTTGTTGTCCCGTAATAAAGGCTGTGGTTTCTTGCATCAGCCTGTTTAGCTCTTCCGATTTGACTTTGAACTTGCCCTCTCTGGTTGCCTCTTTCCCACGAACCCGCAGGCTCAGGCTGATTTCCCCGTCGTTCAACCCCACTTCGAATGATCCATCCACCAATAAAACACCCGATTGCAGCGACTCAGGGATTGCGGCGCCCAGGCCCCTCTCGAACTGTGCCTCGCCCAAGCGCCTTCTCTCCAATAGAACAACCCCCGGTTCCGCATCAAGCTGCATCTCCAGCAAGCGGGTCAACTTTATCTCCCATTCTACATTGGTGGGCGAAAAAGTTGCGGCACGCAGATTGATTACGGTTATGGGCAAGGCATTCGTGCTCGCCAATAAACATTTGGGAGCTTTTTCAGCCACGGCATCTGCCAGTTTATTGGCCAATTCCTGCGGATTCTTTTCCGGAATTTCTGCACTCCACAAGCGGAGTCCGTTGTGTGTGGAAAAAAGCCGAAGCGTCAGAGGGCCACCCTGACCCGCCTTTTCCAAAACCAAAAGCCCGTCTGCCTTCAACAGGTCAAACGCATGGTTCAAACGATCCCCTGCGGCAAATTCCTGCAGTTGCTTTTCCGTAGCCAACCGAGACAACTCGGCGCGTTCCAACAGCACGATTCCGGGAAGCGAGCCAAGCCTGGCCGATAACAATGCAGCCAAATCCCCGGTTGCTTCCGTCCCTACCAGGGCCAACCTAACAGGAGTTGCGGAAGGCTTTGCGGGTTCTTCCGCCTTTGCCGGGGGGAATGTAATCAAGGAAAAACAAAAGATTACCAGGCTTGCCAATACGTTGCCTTGTATCGTTGGCCGCATGGCATGACGTGATCGCCCGGAAATTCCCATTATTTTTCTCTGGTGGTTGAAACAAGCGCCAAGGCAGTGCAAAAAGGAAGAATCATGACGGAATACGCAGTCGTGTTTACTTTGTTAGTTTTGGGAGCAATCGCTCGACCAGCCTTCCTGCAGCTTTTTCAAGCGCCTCTTTCCCGGCGGTGTGATTGCCAAGATCAACGGCCACCTGCGTTTCTCGGTCCGTCCAGAGGAGTTCGTGTGTCGATGCGCGGACAACTTTTATTTCGATTCGCCCGCGACTGGAGACCAAATTCCCATGACGGGCTCCCAGTTCGCTAAAAGCCTCGCCCGAAATGATGATATCGGGCTTTTTTTGGCTCTGATCGGGCTCAATGATTTGAAATCCAAGTCCTTGCAACTGCATCGCAATTTCGGTTTGCGCCGCGGGATCAATGGTTGGTTGGCTGTAATCACGCTCGGTGATCGTTACCGCTACGGAGGGCAGAGAGCGTTGCCCAACAATGCCCCGCAAGCGTTGTAAGCGCTGGGCGGGGATTTCTTTCTGCGCCAACAAAACATCGCGATGTGAAGCTAGTACTTCATCGATTTTTCCAGACAAATCCCGTGCGGCTTGCGGTAGGTTTCCAAGGTCGGCAACAGTTGTCGTTACACCATAGACGCGGCTGGTCTCGGTGCTGATGATCTTGGCTACTGCCATGTATTGGTTGCCCACGGCAAATAAACGTCCCGTTACCAGCACCTGAGCGCCGGTGAGGGAGCCAATCTTGGCGGCTGTCTCAGCCGACACTAATCCGGATTTGCCGAGTTCTTGTTCGTTCAGAATCTTGTCCACTTCCTGCCGCTCGACCATGAGGGTGTGCTTGCTTGTGGATAAATCAGCCTCCAACAATATGGCGATCTCTGCGCCCTGTTTGTCCATCGATTCGTCCGAACTTTGAAAGTTAAATACAGCGGTGGCCAGCGGTTGGCTTGTATCGGCGGCAATTGAGGTTTGAGGAGAGAGAGGCATCATGACAAAACTGCCAAATAAAATCAGATGTAAGTAGTAGTTCATAAGTTTACTGCTCGATGCGCGGGTGGAATTTGACCGGAAAGAAGATGGATAATTTTAATGAGTCCAAGTTGTGCGCGAGGATCGTTGTTCATATTGTCGAGGACATGTGACGTAACATGAACGAGGACGCGGGAATTCGAGTGATCTGCATATACCCCCACCGGCAACGATTCATCGGGCCAGAAAAGGGCCAAACACGCGCCGGCACTCCGATCCTGCGCTTGTTGAAATTGCTCGTCAGTGGCCAACTCTCCAAAATATAGGCGATTCGGATCGAATCGATCCGGTGTGCCGTTTCCGGCATTTTCAAAAGGGAGGCGCAAGCTGGCAAGAAAACGACGGAATTTGTCTCCGGGCCCGAAAACGACGACTTGCACGGAGCCATCGGGTTTGGGTTGGAGTAAATTCTTCAGCTCCTTTGTCACGCTGTCTGGAAAAACCTCGAACTTGAGAGATTCCAACAAAATGGGGTTTGCTTGCGGACCGCTTTGGACAAGTGCGAGACGGACGAGGACTTCCGCCCGCTGTTTTACACTTGGAAATTTCACAGAGATGCTCAGGCGCTTGGGCGATGTATTCGGAAAAGTGAGTCCTTCCTGTAAATGAATGTCCTTCGCCAACGGCATCGCCAAGGCGCCTGCGATTTGAAATAAATCGGCTCGCAAGGAAGCCGACTTTACGGCCACTCCACTAATCTCGATGTTGATTCTTTCCTCGCGATTCCCAAAAACCGCGGGTAATTGTGAGGCAGGCTGGATGTGGCTTTCCAAGCCGATAAGTTGAACAGATTCTGCGGAGAATACAGACACTGTCGCCCATAGGAGCAAGGTTCCGCAAACAAGCCAGAAGGATGGGCTCAGTCTCATAGTGTAGTCTCCAGCGTTTGAGCCCGCACGGAATAACCAGCCACTTTAGGATGTTCCGAGGCCAGCCAAACCTTATTCTCGCTTTCCAAAATGACGCTGCCTGTCGGGGTTACCAAAATTTCAAAGCAACTATGTGTTTTTCCCAACATTAAACAGACGCGATGTCCGCTGTAGCTCAAAACGCGGATTGTATCGCTACCTCGTTTAAAAACAATTAACACCGGCTGGTTTGAGCCAATCACAGGAGACTGGGCAATCGAAAGGTCAACTTTCCCGTTTTCCGTCACCACGGCATTGACTTGGCCGGGAAAGAGTTTCTCCACCTGCAGAAGGATTTGTTGGTCGCTGGCCAGGTTTTCCGAGATAGGATGGTGTTTGAAAAAGAGAAAAGGGAGAAGGCCAACGGCTAAAACCAGCGCAAAAGCGCCACACAAGCGGCCAATAACTCCTTTCCATGCAGAATCATCCTGTTGCATGGAACTGTCTTGCTGGAAGGCAATGACTGCCCGGTGCCGCGCGCGGGCGCGGACCGATTCCGATACTTCCGGCACCTTTAATTTCTGAAGATGCCGCCGGAGATCATCATCTTTCATGAGGACTTTCCTTTCCCGGCCCTCAAGAGCTTCTTGAGTGCGTTTTTGGCGCGAAAAATCCGCCACGAAACGGTCGTCTCCGCACAACCCATTGAGCGAGCCGCTTCGCGGTGGTTCATTTCTTCAAAATAAACCAGGGCAACAGCCTCGCGCAGATCCGGGGATAATTGTTTCAAGGCGAAATGCACATCGGCGTAATCTGGGGTACGCACCTGTGCCCAGGATTCCAGTTCGGCGGCAAATTGAACCTGCTTGTCCCTTTCACGGGAGTTTTGCCGTCCCCAGTCGGCCAGCGCGTTGTGCGCGATGCGGTAAAGCCAGTTTTTAAACGAAGCTGTTCCATGATAAGAATTGATCCCCCGGGCCGCACGGATAAACGTTTCCTGTGTGATGTCATCAGCCTCGGTCGCAGTGAGGCAAACCCTGTAAGCAAAGGCGTGAATCATATCGTAGTAACGATCAAAGAGTGTCTCGAACGACTTGGTGTCGCCGGATTGTGCGCCGCTTATCAAGTGCGCTTCCGGCACGTCCTCGTTCTCGAGCCTCATTCGATCCTTGTAGGTAAAGACGGTATCCAAGGCGAAATCCTTGGATTTATTTACGGAATCATCACCCGGCTCTGGATTAAGCCAAGCCGATTCGGTCTCTATTAGGCGATCCTTCGGCGCTTCCTCATCAGGAAGATGCTCAAGCCAGGAGTTTGTTGACCAGGGTGCTGACTTGTTTGCCGTCTGCGCGGCCGGCGGCTTTTGCGAGCGCGGCTTTCATCACAAGCCCCATCTGCGCTTTGCCGGTGGCGCCGGTTTCGGCAATGGCCGCTTTGACGATTTGTTCCACTTCGGCCTCTGACAATGCGGCGGGCAGGAAAGTTTCGAGAAGCGTCTTTTCGATTTTTTCCTTGGCGGCAACATCGGGGCGTCCGGCCTTTTCAAAACTCTCAATGGCTTCGACGCGCTTTTTGATTTCCTTGCGCGCGGCGGTCATGAGGTCTTCATCCGTCGGCTGGCTGTCGGCCCCGTATTTTTCGATGGCCATGTATTTGCCCGCGGATTTCAGGCTGCGCAGGACATTGGCCTTGTCGAGGTCTTTGGCGCGCATGGCGTCCTTGAGCTGGGAATCAATTTGTTCGAGAAGACTCATGGGGGAGATGATGCGCGGAATCCCGCTGCGGGGCAAACGAATTTAGCTGGGGAATTTTAACGCAAAGGCGCGAAGACGCAAAGGGTGAAAATTTTTTAACCACGAAAAACACTAAAGGCACGAAAAGAGCAAATAGGAACTGACAACCAGCTTATTTCTTGTTCGTGATTTTCGTGTCTTTTGCGGTTTCACTGCCTCTTATCCTGTTAATCCTGTCCAAAATGTGTTCCTTCGAGTCTTCGTGGTGAAATGTCATTTGTATGTGTTCAGGATCAGGATCAGGTTGCCGCTTTGATAATGCGGACCGCGGATGATGAGAGGCACTCCGGGTTTGGGAATGTAGCGGCCTCTCAGCACCAGTTTGTCATCCCGCAACAAGGCAAAACTCAGGCGGTCGGCCTTCTTGGTGCAGGGCGCCAGGCGGATGGAAAAAAGAGTCGATGGCTTCAAATCGATTTCCTGCGTGCTGGTCAGGCTGCCCCTGGCTTCTCCCAGCTTGCGGTAATGGGTGTAGCCGAACAGTTTGACCAGATTGCCGCGCAGTTGCGGGTCATGCCCCAGTTCGTCCGGAATGCCTTCGTTCTGGCCTTGGAACAGATAAACCACGACAGCCGGAGTGCCTCCCGTGGTTTCCTTATGGGCGCAGCCGCTGACCATCAGGAGGCAGCCCATGAGGGCCGGCAGGAAGATGCGCGCCGGTTGGTTCATGGCAACGATCCGGCTGTCGAGTCATAGCCTTCGACCCAGAGGACATCCGCCGCTGCGTTTTTCATGTGGAAAGACGAGGCGTAAATATTGGAATCAAGCGGCGTCAGGTCGGAGCTGTCATCGCTGTTCATCCACCACAGGGTGAGGCCCAGGGCCGCCGCGCCCGCCGCCGGCAGCAGCCATTTCCACGTCAACCAGGGCCACATGGATGTTTGCGCGCGTTCCGGATTGTGGAGCTGTTCGCGGAGCCGGGTCCAGGCCCAGGCTTGATGCTGATCCGAGCGTGAGTCGGCGGATGCTGACTGGCGGAGTTTGGAGCGCAGGCCGGCCAGAGAATCGTTTGATTCCTCCTTGCCGGAAGCGGAGTCCAGCTTTTGCAATTCTTTTTCGAAGGATTCAAAGTTCATGGCGGTATTTTTCTAACACTTTTTTCAGGCGTTGGCAGCTGTAAAACAGGCGGGAAAGAACGGTCCCACGCCTGCACTTTAAAATTTGCGCGGTTTCATCGGTTGAAAATCCCTGCACGAGTCGCAATTCCACCACTGCGCGATGTTCGGGCGCCAGTGTGGCCAGGGCTTTTGAGAGGGCGAGTTGGTGGTCGGCGCGCTCCACATCGTCGATGGGTGTGTGGGGGTCGATTGCCTCCAGCGGTACGGTTTCGTCTTCTTCCTGCACGGGGAAAAGGCCGAGATATTTGCTTCTCCGTTTGGTTTTGCGCAGGACGTCGTACGCCTGGTTGAGGGCGATGCGGTAAAGCCAGGTGCTGAAGCGGGAATGGCCTTCGAAGCGGCGGATTTGCCGGTACGCCTTTAAAAACGCCTCCTGGACCACGTCCTCGGACAATGTTTCATCATGTAAAATCTGGTTCACGGCACTCCAAAGTCCTTTATAATAATGGCGGTGTATTTCCGCCCAAGCCTCCTCACGGCCCTCGCGAGCCCCCGGCAGCCAGGATTCGTCATGAGACCCCGCTCCTGTGTTTTGGACGTTGTTGGAGGGATCCGGATTCATGCGAATGGTGAAAAAATAATGGTGCTGTGCGGCTGCTTGCTAAATTGGAAGATAAACCCTATTTATTCCGAATCCCTATGGTTTGGCAACTAAAAGAGGCAGCCTCCAGGCTCACGTGAAGATTCTTCATCGATATGTATTCAGGCAGGTTTTGATGGCGGCTTTTGCGGCCATCGGGGTCTTGACCAGCATTATCCTGCTTCTGGACGGGTCGAAACGGATCTTCGGCCTCTTGATGGACAATGACATTCCCTTTCTGATTATTTTGAAAATGCTGGCCCTGCTTTTGCCGCAGGCCCTGACCGTCACCATACCGCTGGGCCTGCTGGTGGCGGTGCTGCTGGTGTTCGGCAGGATGTCGCATGACCAGGAGATCCAGATCATCCGTTCGTCCGGCCTTGGGTTGATCCCGTTTATTGCGCCAGTGGTTTTGTTCAGCATCTTCATGAGCCTGGTCTGTTTTTACAACAATGCCATGCTGGCCCCGACCTGCATGACCACTTTCAAAACGATGCTGGTCGATATGGGCCGCAACAATCCCACCGTGTTGATCCGGGCCCAGGAGCCGATCACGAAATTCAACGGCTTTAATTTGTACGTGGACAAGAAATACGGCAACACGGTTGAGGGCGTGTATATCTGGGAAATGGGGCCGAATGGGCTGCCCAAGCGCAGTATGAGGGCCGACCGCGGGATTTTGAACGCGGACTTGCAGGACATGACCCTGACCATCACGCTGTTCAACGCCCGGCAGGAGGAGCGTGGGGCGGATCCGACTGTGCTGAACCAGATCCAGTCCGGCATGAGGGCGGCGCAATTGCCGATCCGGGTCCCGCTGGGTGACATGCTGGACACGTCCCGGGTGAAGACGGTCAATGTCATGACGTTCGGGGAGCTGCGGTACCGGATATTTTCGTCGAACGCGACCGGGTTGAATTTTACGCCGCTGTTGACGGAATTGCAGAAACGGCTGGCATTTCCGATGGCCTGTTTCACATTTGTGCTGGTCGGCATACCGCTGGCGATAACAACCGGGCGCAAGGAGACGTCGATCGGTTTTGTCATGGGCATCGCGATTTTCATCTTTTATTACCTGATGGTGGTGGTGGCGATGGCGTTGAGGGAAACCGCCTCGGCCTGGCCCGAGTTGATTGTCTGGACGCCCAACCTGATTTTTCAGTCCGCCGGAATCTGGCTCTTGTGGCGCGTCAACCGGCATCCGCTTTAACCTGCATGCCTCAAAGGATTTCTTATCTGCAACAGGAAAAATTGTGACAGCCCCGCAAGTTGGACAACGGCAGACACGGCAGCGCGACAGTATTCTGCGCGTTTTGGAAAGCGCGGGCGGCCCGCTTTCGGTTCCGCAAATTCATGAGCGCTCGCAAAAAAAGGGGCTCAAGGTGGGGATAGCGACCGTGTATCGCACCGTGAACTTGTTGCAGGATGCGGGCTTGATTCTTCCGGTGGCCCTGCCTGGCGGGGAGACGCGTTATGAGCCTGCGAGCCGGGGGCATCATCACCATTTCCAATGCCGCAAATGTGGAAGGGTGGATGACTTGAGCGGTTGCCTGTTATCGTCCGCTGTGGAAAGGATGCTGCCCCGGGGATACAAGTTGGAAGGGCACGAAATCACGTTGTCCGGCCTCTGTCCGGCCTGCAATCGGAAGAAGCGCGCCGGATAAAAATCTTACTCTTGCTCTTAATCCTACTCTTACTCCATCTCAAACTCTTGAAAGCAAAGCGGGTCTCACACGAAGGCACGAAGGAGAAGGGTAAAGCATCCGAGCGCTGAAGGCGCGGATTGTGTTTCGGTATTGAACGGAAAATGCAGAGAATTGGAACGCCGTGCGGCGCATTTAATTATTGATAATAATTTATCAATATCATAGGATCAAAAACCATGAACTTGGCGCGTGCCTTGATTTTTATCTGTCTGTTTGCAGTCGCAGCCTGCGAGGCCGCCCCCGTGCAGATCGCCAGCTTTTCCACCATCACAACGGAAATCGCCCGCGAAGTGGGCGGAGACCGGGTTCAGGTTGCAGGACTGGTCGGACCGGGGGTGGACCCGCATGCGTTCGAGCCGACGCCGGAAGATCTCAAGGTGGTTGCGCGCGCAGACCTGGTTCTGACCCTGGGCCGCCATTTGGAAAATTATGTCAGCAAGTTGCGGCAGAGTGCCGGGACCAAGGCCGTATTGCTCGAGGTTGGTAATTTGCTGCCCTCGCCGAAAGTACAGGATGAAGAAGCCGTCGAAGGCGGCACGGGAAAGCAGGAGGAAGATCCGCACTGGTGGCACAGCATTGAAAACATGAAGCAAGCCACGCGCGTGTTAGGGAGAGCGATGGAGGGACTCGATCCGAAAGGAAAAGCCGCTTACGAACACAATGCAGACCTTTATATTGCCCGATTGGACGCGCTTGAGAGTTGGGCCCGCAGGGGAATTGCATTGCTTCCGAGGGACCGGCGCAAACTGGTAACCTCGCATGACGCGTTCCACTATTTCGCAGCGGAATACGGATTTGCAATTTACCCGATCCAAGGCCTCAGCACGGAAGATGAGCCGTCCTCCCAAAAAGTGGCCCGGATCATCGAGATGATCAAACGGGAACATGTCAAAGCCGTGTTTTTCGAGAGTATTGAAAATCCCAAGGTGATCACTGAGATCACCAGGGAAAGCGGAGCGGTGCCGGGCGGTAAATTGTATGCGGACGGCCTGGGTGCAGAGAACGGGGACGCCGCGACCTACGAGGGAATGTTCAAACACAATGTCCTGACCCTTGTGAATGCATTGAAATAAATCCTGTGCGCGGCTCTCCTTTAATCCGGACTTGTGTGGTGCTTGCCCTGCTGTTGCTGGCGGCTCTGCCCTTGTGGCGATTGACCCGCAGTCATGGCGCTCCGGTTGCAACTGTGGCGCCCGAAATAGCGGCAAATGAACCCGCTAAAAAATTGTCAGTCCACCTGAAATTTGTCCATGCCCCCCGCAGTTTCCGGTTGTTGTATTTGGGAAAAACCTTGTGGAACCCTTCTGTGAACGGGGCCGAGTCGTTCAAAACAGAGCTCGGCATTCCATTCCCGAAGGAAGGGATTGACTTGGAATTGAAAGCGCAGTGGCCTGAAGGAACGCCGGAAACGGCAGTACGTCTGGATGTGCAAACACCGGAAGGGGCAAGCCTGCATAAAACCGTTTGGGGTAAAGGCGCGATCGATGAAATTCTAACTTTCCCCTAACCCGGATGAAACCTGACAATAAAATGGAAACACACCGGCTGGAGATCCAGGACCTGACCGTGGCGTACAACCGCGTGCCGGCGGTGCATCACATCAGCTTGTCCATTCCCTGCGGGCACAGCGTGGCCCTGTTGGGACCCAACGGTGGCGGCAAAACCACGCTGCTGAAGGCCCTCGCCGGATTGTTGCCGCTGGAGACAGGCGTGGTTCGTTTCCACGGCCACAGGATGCGCGGCGCCGGGTGCGAGATTGCCTACCTGCCGCAACGCGAGAATGTGGATTGGGACTTTCCGGTGACGGTGCGCGGTTTGGTGGAGATGGGCTGTTACAAGCGGTTGGGTTGGTGGCGCAAGTTTGGCGATGAGGAACAGAAAAATGTCAGCACGGCGTTGGCGGCGATGGAGCTGGATGACCTGGCTGAGCGCCAGATCAATGCCCTTTCCGGCGGCCAGCAACAGCGGGTGTTCCTGGCCCGGTCTCTGGCTCAGCAGGCGCATGTCTTTTTGTTGGATGAACCGTTTGCCGGTCTGGACCGTCCCTCGCAGGAAACACTGGCCCGTACGCTGCGTGAACTGGCCGCCGCGGGCAACCTTGTTGTTGCCTCATCCCACGATCTTCAAAACGCGCCCTACCTTTTCGACAAAATACTCCTGCTCAACGGTGAACTGGTGGCTTTTGGCGAAACCGCTGCCGTCTTCAACAAGGAAAATTTGCAGAAGACTTTTGAAACCCGGGTTTTTTCAGGCCACGAAAAGGTGGAGTCATGAACTGGCTGTTCGAACCTTTCCAGCATGAATTCATGCAGCGCGCATTGTTAGGTTGCGCTCTGGTTGGGTTTACCAACGGATTTCTGAGCGCATTCATCGTGTTGCGCCGCATGGCGCTGATGGCGGACGCGTTGTCGCACTCGCTGCTGCCCGGCCTGGCCGTGGGGGTGATGTTGTTCGGTCTTGCCTCGTCGGCGAGCCTGTTCTGCGGGGCCTTGGTGGCGGCGTTGCTCGTGGCTTTGGGTTCGCAATTGATCGCCCGATCCTCCCGCGTGAAGGAGGAGACGGCCCTGGCCGTGCTGTTCACGCTGGCGTTTGCCGCCGGTATTGTGTTGTTGAAATTTGCCAGGGTCCAGGTTGAGCTGAACCACTATCTCTTCGGCAATATTCTAGGCTTGTCCAATTCAGATCTTTGGACGACGTATGGCATCAGTTTCGTGACCCTGCCGCTGCTGGTGTTGTTGCAGCGACCGCTGTTTTTGATGCTGTTCGAACCGTCGGTGGCGCGGACCCAGGGGGTACCGGTCGCGTTCCTGAATTACCTGCTCGTGACGCTGTTGGTGCTGGCCATGATTTCGTCCCTGCAGGCCGTGGGCGTGATCCTGGCTCTGGGGCTTTTGGTGGCCCCGGCCGCCACGGTGTATTTGTTCAGCGATTCCTGTGCCGCGTTGTTTTGGGGCGGCGGACTCGTGGGGCTTTTCGGGTCCTGCACCGGTCTGCTGGTCTCGTATTGGCTGAACCTGCCCGCCGGAGCCTGCATTGTTTTGCTGCTGGGTTTGATGTTTTTTGCGGCTTACCTGTTCAGCCCCAAGTACGGTGTGCTGCACCGTTTTATACATGGGCGCCATCTGCATGGAGAATCCCTGGCGCGATGGCAGGATTCGCAGGGCCATCACCATTGACGGAACGGGCAAGCGTGCTTGATTGGTTTTGGAAGAAAGGCAGGTTTGCGTGCCGTGGTTTGAATTCAGCCTGAATGATTTTTCGATCTCGTTCCTGAGCATTTTGCTCGAAGGCGTGCCGTTCATGTTTATCGGCACGTTGTTGAGCGGGTTGGTGGACAGCTTTGTCTCCGCCGACAGCCTGCAAAAACATCTGCCCCGCAATCACGTTTTAGCCATCGGCATGAGCGGAGTGCTGGGCGTATTTTTCCCGATGTGCGAATGTGGCATAGTTCCCGTGATACGGCGCATGATCGGCAAAGGATATCCGGTGCCGGCGGCGTTGACCTATCTGCTGGCCGCGCCGATCGTCAACCCGATTGTGGCGGCGAGCACCTATGCCGCGTTCCGGGGCCAGCATCCGATGGGGGTGATGTTGTTTCGCTTGGTGCTGGGTTTTGTGGTGGCGGTCGGTGTTGGATTGCTGGTCTCGCGGCTTCCACTGGAGCGGATGTTGAACAGCGCAACATTGGCGCGTGTGCCGAAGCTGGCAGGAGAAACAGACAAGGACGGAGATCCTGCCTGCGATGATGAGCGTTGCTGCGAGCACGAGCCTCATGATGGGAAAAGCCGGAAGACTTTTTTTGGAAAACTGCTGGCCGCCATGCGTTGTGCCACCACTGACTTTCTGGACGTGGCCTTTTACCTTGTGATTGGAGCGGCCCTGGCCAGCGTGTTCAACACCGCGGTGAACAAGAGTTTCATCGCGCCGCTGGCAAATAATCCGTTGGCGGCAACGCCCGGCATGATGTTGCTGGCCATGGCGCTGTCGCTTTGCAGCACTTCGGACGCCTTTATCGCCGCCAATTTTACGTTGTTTCCGCTGGCGTCCAAGCTGGCCTTCATCGTGCTGGGGCCGATGATGGACATCAAATTGCTGTTCATGTACGGCCTGGTGTTCAAGAAGCGGTTCACGCTGCAACTGCTGGTGTTTTTATTTGTGACGATTGGAATCCTGTGCCTTGCGGCCACCCGGATTTTCCGATTATGAAAATCAAAACCCGCGAACTCTTGTCGGCGCTGGTCCTCATCGAATGGGGCGGGGTGATGATTTATCTGAAAGCCAGCGGACGGCTGTCATCGTTTTTGCATCCCAATTTCCACATGCTGGTTCTGGTGACCGGGGTGCTGTTGTTGCTGGCCGCGGGTTGCATGCTGCTGTTGCCGGGCGAATGCGACTCGGTTGTGCATGGCGGGCATGAAGAGCATTCCCATGACGACTGCGGACACGAGGGCGTGATGAATATCCGGGCCTGGTTTGTTTTTCTGATTTTGCTGCTGCCCTTTGGCCTTGCAGCCTGGATTGCGCCCAATGGCTATGGCGCGGTCAAAGTGCGCAATTCCGAGCAGATTCAAAACGTTGCTTCCATCCCTTCCAGAAGCGTGGCCCGCCAAGTACCCGATGATGGTTTTAGCGAGCCTTTGCCGAAGAAAGGCGTGCCTCCGGCTTCAGAAGAGCAAATACCCGCCGACAGTACTACCTCCATGTCGAACACAGGCCTGACAACAGTTGATATTCTGGCCATTCACCAGAATGAAGTGGCGATCCAGCAGAATGTGGCGAACAATCAAACAGACATGCAACCGGGTGAAGATCAGACCCTGCAGCCTGATAAAAACGGGAATATACCCGCCACGGTGCTGGATTTGTTCTGTGCCGCGTATGATTCGACCGGCCAGAAGGACTATATTGGCAAATCGATTGTTTTGATTGGGCAATATATGCCCTTGCTGCCGGGAGAAGCGGGCGATTCACGTTTCAATTTAACGCGTCTGCTCATGGTCTGTTGTGCGGCTGACGCGCGGCCTGTCAATGTGCAGGTGGATGTAAAAAGACTGCCAGACTTTACAAAGCCGAAGGAAATGGAATGGCTGGAGGTTGTTGGGAAGGTGGCGTTTGAAAAACACGGCGACAACATGATTGCCGTGGTTACAGCAGACAAGGCGGCGCGAACGAAGGCGCCTGAGGAAACGTTTTTATATTGAAACCATTTGAACCACGGATATGGAGTGCGGTGGCAAGTGCAGCGCGACACCGCTTTGGATATCAAGCAAACGATTTGGCCGCAAAAAAGCGCAAAAGACGCAAAAAATAGCTTTCACAACGAATAACAGGATGGGGAAGTAGAGACTTGAAACTGAAAACTTCAAAGCTGAAACTTTGGTTATTCCCTTGTACTTTTCGGGCTTGCGAAGAAACAACGTTCCGTATATGCAGCATCCATGCTGCGCCGCTTGGGATGCCTTCTCAGTCTCTGGCTCTGCCTGTATCTGGCGGGCGGGCACTGGGCTGTGCTGCAAACCGTTGCCTGGACCGGCATGGTACTGGATTACTCCCGCATTCACGGCTTGCAGAAGGGCGTGGAGGAAACGTTTGATGGAAGGCACCCATGCCCCATGTGCAAAAAAGTTGCCGCGGGTCTGCACAAGGAATCCACGCAGCCGGACAAACAACAGCAGCAGGCATCCAAAACCGATAAAAAATCGGCGACCTGTATCGCGCAAACTACCGCATCATCCCCGCGTGGAATTCCCACACGGCCTCTGTTACCCTGGGATTTGATTGGCTTTCACACCCGTTCTGAAACTCCGCCGGTTCCACCGCCCAAGCGGATCTCCTGATCCATCCGCGGCCATGCGGCCGTGTCTTGTAAATTAAGTGAGCCATCTGTTGCTTCGCGGCAGGCCGGTTCATGAATTGCAGTTAATACAAAATTATCAGGAGTTTGCTATGAGAGTGATTCATTATTTTTCGATCTTGTTCCTTAGTACGATGTTGGCGGGCAAGGCATGGTGCTGCGCCTGTGGTTGTGATGTTCTTGAGATGGGCAATGTTTCCATGTTCCCGTCGGGTGCGGGAGGCTTGTTGTACGTGGACTATGCCTATCAAAATCAAAATACCGATTATAGCGGCGATTCCAGGGCGCCTGCGGAAAACAACAACGATAAAAAAATCCAGACCCAGTTCATCACGCTGGGCCTGCAGTACATGTTCAGCGCCAGTTGGGGCATCCGTGCCGAAATCCCGCATGCGTTTCGGAATTTCAGCACCACCGGCGGAGCCGGCGGCAGCGACCCGGTTTCGGTCAACTGGAACGACATCGGCGATCTCCGGATCGAGGGCATCTACAGCGGCTTTGCCCCTGACATGTCCACCGGAATCACGTTCGGATTCAAGTTGCCCAGCGGCGATTATTCGCACAATGATGCCTATGGGGACGTGGATCGGGACACCCAGATTGGAACCGGCAGCACAGACCTGCTCTTTGGCGCCTATCATGTACAAAGACTTACAAGCGACAATCTATGGAGCTGTTTTATGCAGGCTCATCTGGATTTGCCTGTTCTTGAGCAGGAAGGCTATTGGCCCGGCACAGAAATTGATACGGCTACCGGCATCCAATACAACGGGCTGGCCATTGGGAAACTGAAAATCAAGCCGCTGGCGCAGATCATCGGTTCCTACAGAACCAGCGATAGTGGCCCCAATGCTGCAAATCCGGTTGCGTCCGGCTTTGAACGCGTCTTGCTGTCGCCTGGTCTGGAATTTGACCTGCACCCGGTCATGCTGCATGCCGCCGCTGAATTTACGGCGTATGACTATGTGAGGGGGAGCCAACTGGTCGCCCCGGTATTTTTTAAACTCGGCCTGAGCGTGGCTTTTTAAAACTCATGAAATAACAATCTTGTTTGGCGGCAGCGGGATTGGCTTATGCCATCCGGCCCGTCTAAAGGCAGCCTTGAGTTTGCGGATACAGCCAGGATGCGAGTCCAAGTAATAATCAATCGGAACCGAAACCCACCAATTCAAAGCAGCCTGCCATTTCATGTCACTAACCTCAGCCATGACACCGCATTTCACGCGGGATATGCGAGCTATTTTACGCCGCCACCGCTTGAAAATGCGCCTGTCGGTGCGGTCAGCCAATTCGCCGGCACCAGCAACGCCGCGACGGCAGGATTGCCCAACGGTCCGGTCATGTCGGAGCGTTCCCACTATTTTGACGCAGGCATGACGTATAAGTTCACGCCCGAATACCAGATTGGTCTTGATGGTTATTACAAGATTGCGCAAAATCTGCTGGACGACGGCCAGTTCGGGACCGCCCCGATTCTGAGCGCCTTCAATTACCGTCACGGTGAAATCCATGGGCTGGAACTCAGCAACAATTATGTGAAGAACGGATTTACCGCGTATGGAAACATGGCGTATGAGCATGGCACCGGCACGGGTGTGAATTCGTGCCCAAGCCGTCCTGGTTAATATGGCAGATTATAACTATATCAACTCGCACAGCGTCTATCCCGACCACGATCAGGAGTTCACCGCATCGGCGGGGCTCTCCTGGCAGTTGAATGAAACCAGTCCTTATGTGGAGGTGATTGTTGGCAGCGGATTGCGTGCCGATGCGACTGCGGACGACGGTTCGAACATTCCGAACGGGGCCAGCCTGCCCGTTTATGACAATGTGAACATCGGGTTTGAGCAAACATTCAAATTTGCCGACTTGGACCATTTCAAAGCCCGTTTTGATATCATCAATCTCTTTGATCAGATTTGGCAATTACGGGACGGCTCCGGCATCGGTGTGGGCGCACCTCAATATGGTGCGCGGCGCGGATTTTATGGCGGGTTAACATGGGAGTTTTAAGAAATACAAAATAAGGAATAACTATGATGCAACTGTTCATAAAAGGTGGTCCGATCATGTGGCCGATTCTGATTCTCTCGATCGTGACAATCGGTGTTGTGTTTGAACGAATATTTTTTTTACTCATCGAGGCCCGAAGGCGGGACCCGGCGGCTGTTCAGCGGATCTTCGGTTTGGTTGAACACGGCAAGCTGGCTGAGGCCGCCGAATCCGGCGAAAGGGCCAGGGATGTAATCGCCAGTATTTTGACGGAGGGGCTCAAACACCGTGAAACCTCGCTTTCCGAGGCGATGTTGGAAGCAGCCAGTGCCGAGCTGGACCATTACAACCGCGGTTTGGTCGTGTTGGATACAGCCGTTACACTCGGGCCTTTGCTTGGATTGTTAGGCACGGTTCTGGGAATGATCCATGCCTTCGGAGTGGTCGGCACCGGTGAGGTAGCTACAAAACAGGAAGTGATTACGGGCGGTATTTCGCAATGTCTGATTGCGGTTTCGTTCGGACTGGCGGTGGCCATTGTAGCCATCATACCCTTGAATTACCTCAACGCGCGGATGGAACGGGCCCGGCGCCAATTGGAATCGGCCATGACGCGACTGGAACTTTTGGTGGCCAAACGCCGCTCAATTTCCACAGGAGCTTGATCTATGGCACAACTTGCATCACCCCGTTCCAAGCGCCGTCCGCGGATCGAAATCATTCCGTTCATCGATGTCATGTTTTTCCTGCTGGCGACATTCATGATGGTGTCACTGTCGATGATTCATAACCAGGGCATCGAATTAAAATTGCCGGCTTCCAATTCGGCCAGGCCGATTGCGGACAGACCGCAGCAAGTGACACTCTCGATCACCAAAGACGGCCACATCTATGCCGATCAACAAGTGCTTTCGATGGAGCAGCTCGGAGCCCGTCTGGCCGATTTGAAACGAGTTGCGCCGGAGACTGTCATTATTGTGCAGGGCGATTACGGCTGCGTTTTTGGAAAAGTGGTCGAAGTCTTCGACCAAGCCCGCAACCATGGGTTGACGAAGCTGATTATCCGCACGCAAAAGCAATTGAACCACGGATAGGAAATTTAACGCAAAGACGCAATGCGGCTGAGGCGCACGCAAAGAAGCATCATTTTTTGGATTCAGAAGCATAACTGAAGACCGAACGCTGAAAGCTGAGAGCCAACAGGAAACTTAAAACTTACAAACTTAAGACTTAAAACTGGAATATATGAATAAATTTTGGGATTTGGATAAGGCCGGTTGGCTGGGGCAGGGCGCGTCGCTGGTTCTGCATCTGGCGGTTTTGTTTGCGGGCGGTTTTTTGATCCACAGTGCCAAGCTCGACCTGGGCCTTGGTGCGGGCGTTTCGGTTCCGCAGGATATGGTGATTCAGGCCCAGGTGGAGCTGGAAGAACCCCAAGTCGATCAACCGGCCGTTCAAAAAATGGAAATCCAGAAGCAAACCAGCACGGAACCTGTTGGCGTACGCGTGAATGCGAAACCCAATACGCTTCACAACCAGCCGCCTTTGTACCCGGACGAAGCCCGAGGAAATCATCAGGAAGGCGTCGTGCAACTTCTTGTGAAAATCAGTGGAGATGGGAATGTTGAAAGTTTGGAAATTGAAAAGAGCAGCGGCTATCCTTTGTTGGATCAATCGGCCTGCAAGGCGGTGAAAAATTGGAAATTCATACCTGCGACACTTGGCGGGGCGAAGATCGAAAGCGAAGCCGTTATCCCCGTGCGGTTTCAATTGAGCGGTGAATGATATGGAATGCGTCCGCCACGGCGGACTTTTGAGTGCGCAGACAGGTCTGCGCTTTGAAACGGGCGACATGTCGCCCGTAGGGAAAGCGGCGTCGTGCCGCCGCAGTCCAAATTTGTCACATGGCGATCCACCTCCGCGTCTGCGCGAGATCATGTGTTAGAGCACCATACAGGTCTAGGGGTATGCCGTAAAATCACCGTGTGTCCGGCAGGATGCCGGACACTGAAGGCGAGACGCCCGCGCTCTCGTCGAACAAACAAAACCGCGTCTTTGCGGCTTACGCCCTTCGCGTTAAATTTTATTTCTTGGTCAGGGTAGCGGCGCGGGCGAGGCCGTCTTCGCGCGTTGAAAATTTGCCTTCCAACTGCTCATCCATCAGTTGCGTGAGCAGGCGACCGAGTTCCTTGCCCGGACGGACGCCCAGCTTCAGAAGGTCGTTGCCGTTGACCAGCGGTTTGGGTTTGATTTCTTCCTTTGAAAACTTTTCACGCTGCTCGCACAGGAATTTGTAAATGTCCAGCAGGGCATGGCTCGACAGGCAGTCGATGCGGTGCAGTTCGAGCTCGATGTCGAACCAGGGCCGGGCGAGAAAACGTTTCAAGGTACTGAGCCGCATCTGCGGCGCGTCTTTGAACGCCATGTGGTTGGCAACGCAGGCTTTGACAGCCTCGATGGTGTCATTGGAAAAACGCAGGCGTTGCAGGATATTTTCGGCCTTAACCGCTCCCACCGATTCGTGCCCGTTGAAACGGATTCGCCCGGTCTTGTCCACGGTGAAGGTGTCAGGCTTGGCGATGTCGTGCAGCAAAACCGAAAGCGCCAGGATGGGGTCCGGATTTTTCAGTTGGCCGATCATCAGCCGGACATGGGTGAAGACATCGCCTTCGGGATGGAATTGGGGTGGTTGTTCCACGCCCTTCATTTTGTCAATCTCCGGAATCCAGACACGGAACAATCCGCTGCGGTCGAGCAGGTCGAAGGCTTTGAGCGGGTGGGAGCCGGCAAGGGACTTGATGATTTCATCCCGGACGCGTTCGGGCGCAAGGCTGCGGGCCTGCTCCGCCAGGGCGCAAAGGGCTTTCCAGGTTTCTTTTTCGATTTCAAAATCCAGTTCCGAGGCAAAACGAATGGCCCGGAAAAGCCGGAGATGATCCTCGGAAAAACGGTCCTCCGCCCGCCCGATGCAGCGGACCAGGCGCGCAGCGAGGTCCTTTCTCCCGCCGACATAATCGATGACATGGCTTTTAAGCGGATCGTAGAAAAGCCCGTTAATGGTGAAATCCCGGCGCTGGGCGTCTTCGGAGGCGTTGGTAAAGGTGACGGAATCGGGACGCCTCCCGTCTTTGTAGGACCCGTCCTTGCGGAACGTGGCGACTTCAAAGACGCGGTCATGATCCAGCACGCGGAGCACGCCGAAGGATTTTCCCTGCAGATCCGAAACGCGCGGGAGGATTTTTTGCACCTGTTCCGGGGTGGCGGCGGTGGCGATATCGATGTCCTTTTCCGGTCGGCCTAACAACGCGTCCCGCACGCAGCCGCCGGCAAAATAGGCCTCGTGCCCGGCGCGGGTGAGTTTGTCCACGAGCTCTCCGGCCGCGACTGCCAGCGGGGTGCGGGGATACTCGAGGGGCGTGAGTTCAGGAGTCATGGGCTTTCAGGGCGTGAGAATAGCAGAGGTAGATCACGCCACCAATCAAACTCCAGGCCACGCCCAGGAGCAGGAACAGGGTCGAGCAGGCAAGAGCCGTTTCATCACTGACGGGCAGGCCGTTGCGGGTCATGTCGAACACCTTGAATAGCAGGACGAAAGCGGCTTCGCGCACTCCGTGCCCGCCGAAGCTGATGGGGAGGCTGATGGAACAAAGAACCATGGCGAACAAAATGGTTATTTGCGCGTAGCTGGCATCCAGATGGAGTGACTGCGCGATCAGATAACCGGTGGTCAGAATGGGGAACACCGCCAGCGCGGCCGACAGAACGGCCATCAAGCTGGGGCGGATGGCGAGGCGATGGGCGTGGTATCCCTCGTAGAGCGATTCGAAGACATCGCGCTTGGGCATCTTTTCCCAAAGTCTGTGGACGAAGGCCGGGAGCCGGTGCAACGGGGCCAGCCACAAAAAAGCCAGGCCCAGAAAAACCAGGGTCAGGATCGAGGCCAGGATGATGATAAACAGCCGCGTTTCGGGATTATCGAACAGACGCCTGAATTCAAACGGCACGAGCAAGAGGGTGACAGTCAGGATGGCGATCAATCCCAAGATCCGATCCATGCCTATGGAAAGGGCGGCGCGGGCTTTGCGGTCCGGCGCCTGTTTTAGAATGTAGAAGATCTTGATGACATCGCCGCCGGTGGAAGCGGGCATGCATTGGTTGAAAAAAATTCCGATCATGGTCATCACCCATGTTTTCCCCAGGGTCAGGCGGACATGCTGGACCTGCAGGAGATATCTCCAGCGGACAGCACTGCAAAAATAGCCGATGCCAATGCTGATAAAGGCATACGCAATCCAACGAGGTTCGGCGTTGCGCAATTCATTCCACATTTTGGGCCAGTTGTACTTGGCCACGATGACGCCCAGAATGGCCAGAGTGACCGCAATTTTCAGCGCCAATTGCCAGTTCAGCGCGGACCGTTTTTTTTCCACCAGTTCAGACATGTTTCCACTTTCTCTTTTGGGACCCTTGGGGACAATTCCAGGACAAACAAGGGTTCGTTTTTTAAATGGGCCCAGAATTGTTTGAAGGGCACATCGCCATCGCCCGGGATCATGTGGTCATGGTCGGGTCCTTTAAAATCCTGCACATGGCAGCCGATCAACCGCGCGGCGCGCTTGCCGAATTCCGACTCGTGGTCGATGAACCCGAGGCAATCCTTCCGGGCGCTGTGACCGAAATCGTGCCAGTATCCGGCGTCCGGCAATTCTTCAAAAATCCTGCCCCACTGGCTCTCGACCGGAATTTCCTCGATGCCTTCGCGGGATTCCAGGCCGAGGCGGATTTTTTTGCCCTTTGCGTATTCCAGAAGTTCGGCGAGGCACCCCTTCACCCGCGGCCAGGCAGCCTCAAATTTTTTCTCGTGCTCAAGCATGGCAGCGATCTTGTTTTTGACATAGCGCCGCGAGCAGAGCTGGTTTCGGGCTGTCAGGCGTTCAAATTTGGAGTTTGGATTTTTGAGCGGAAGAGACCCCAGGTGCAGCACCACGGCCTTTGCGCCGAATTCCGCCGCGTGGTCGATGGTTTGTTTGGTGTACTTGACGGCCAATTGCCGGCCTGAAGATCTGGGATCGGAAAATTCGTAACAGTTGGGCGCGGGCTTCAAATAACCCAAAGGAAGGGGGCAGAAGTTATGCATGGAACAGATGCGGACGATTTTATTCTCCAGGGCCTTTAAGATGCCCGGCCAGAGGCTGTAACGGATCCCGTGGCTCAACTCAACGGATTCAAATCCCAGGCCAGCCAGCTCCTCAAGCATGGCCAGGCCATCGGTATGGCGCATGGAATTCCAACTGGTCGATATTGAAAGCATGATTGGTTTCAGGGCTGTTCCCCATCATCCGTTATGAACGGCGCTACAGGCAACAAAAAACCCGGCAGGGTTGCTGCCGGGTTTTTTGGTAAGTAAGAAAAATTTTACAGGGAGAAATTACCCCAGTAATTGATCTTGGGTTCCTTGGCCTTGCGTCGGCGGCGGTCGCTGGGCTTTTCGTGGTTACGCCGGGTACGAACTTCACGCAGGGTGCCTTCGCGGTCGAGTTTTTTCTTCAACCGGCGCAGCGCCTTGTCCACGGACTCACCTTTTTTCAATTTTACTTCTGTCACAAAAAATCACCTCACTCCCTGTATTTTCGTCATGCGAAAGGGTGTACAGACTAATCGATTTAAGTTTTCAATGTCAAATATTAATGTAAGTATTTTGAAATCAACAGGATACGACTAAAAAGCGGCCTTAATCGACGAAAATCAGGCAGAAAAAAACAAGATTTAACGCCAAGTCGCAAAGGGCAAAAGGCGCAAAAAGAAGGGGAGCATCCGCCAGAGTCCGCGGCGGCGGACGGAGTGCGAACATTTTATCCACAGATTGAACTGATTTGCGCAAAGAGAGCCCGAAAGTGGGAATTCAGAATTTTGAATTCAGAAGTGAAAAAAACTTCAAAACTTGGTGACTTGGAATCCTGGCCGTTCAATCTTCAAACTTGAAACAGAAAACCTGAAACCTGACACTGAAGCAATGCCGCGCAATTTCGTCCACCTGCATGTTCATACCGAATACTCCCTGCTCGACGGGGCGTGCCGCATTTCGGATCTGATGGACCGCGCGCGGGAGTTTGGCATGACCGCGATGGCGTTGACGGACCACGGCAATCTGTTTGGGGCGATTGATTTTTATCAGGAAGCGAAAAAAGCCGGCATCAAACCGATCATCGGTTGCGAGGTCTATATGGCGCCGGGCAATCGCATGGACAAGACCTCGCCGAACGGGC
>JAQTNW010000016.1 GCA_028713655.1 Candidatus Methylacidiphilales bacterium
TCGAAGCATCCAACTCCAAGCTCATTGAGATGGACCGCGCCAAATCCGATTTCTTCGCCAATATCAGCCATGAACTGCGCACCCCGCTCACCCTCCTGATCGGGCCCCTTGATAAATTGCGAAACCCTGCCGCCCCCTTCCGCGTCAGCGAGCAAATGGAATTGCTCGATATCATGTACAACAACGCCATGCGCCTGCTCCGGCTGATCAATGACCTGTTGAACCTCGTCCGCCTGGATTCCGGTGGACTGACACTTCACAAGGAGAAAATAGAGCTCAAGGCACTCATGGAAGGAATCGCCCGTTCCGTCAGCTCCATGGCGGAACAGCGCCGCTTGAAATTTGAAACGAAAATCCTGGAAATTAGCCCGGACCCCATTTATCTGGACCATGATAAAGTTGAAAAAATCATTCTCAACCTGCTGTTCAACGCATTCAAATTCACCCCTGCAGGGGGCCATGTATTTTTTCAGGCGGAACATACGGGCGACAAACTTGAAATCCTTGTGCGTGACACCGGGAAAGGCATCTCAAAGGAGGAACTTCCAAAAATTTTCGACCGCTTCTGGCAGGCGGAAGGAGCCGCCACCCGGCGCTATCAGGGCGTTGGAATCGGACTGGCCCTTGTCAAGGAACTGGCTCAAATCCACGGAGGCGGGGTTTCTGCGGAAAGCGAACCGGATCACGGCACAACCATGCGCATCCACCTGGATGTTTCTCAACTGCCCGAAGCTCCGTCCAATGAAGGTTCCCCGTCCGAAATGCCGGTCCAGGAGGAAACCTCGGAATGGCTTGCCCAGTTGTATCGCAGGGCCGAACTGTTCCCCGCCCACGTCCTGACCCAGCCGGACGATTCCCAGGAACAGGCATCTCCAAACTCCGGTTTGCCTGACGTTTTGGTGGCGGATGATGAACCCGAAATGCGCCGCTTTCTCAAATCCCAATTGCAAAATTTTTATTCGGTTCATGAAGCCCATAACGGCGCCGAAGCCTTGCGCTTGGCAAAGGCAACCGACTTCAGCCTGATTTTCCTGGATTATATGATGCCCGAAATCGACGGCATCGAAGCCACCAGCCGCCTGAGAAACGACCCTCGGACCCGCCCCGTTCCGATCATTGTCCTCACAGCGAGGGTGGACGAAGCTTCGAAAATGAAAGCCCTGGAAGCCGGAGCGACCGATTTTCTGACAAAGCCCTTCGCATCCACCGAACTGATTGTGCGCTCCCGCAACCTGGTCTCCGCTTATCAATTACAAAAGCAGTTGGCCGATAAAACCCGGCAACTGGAGCTGGCTTTGGAACAAATCAAACAAACGGAAAGCCAACTGGTACAACACGCCAAAATGGCTTCGCTTGGACAACTCAGTGCCGGCCTGATGCATGAAATTAATAACCCCTTAAACTACGCCAATACCGCCCTGCATTTGTTCAAAAAGCGCATCACCCGCCTGGCATCAGAAGAACAGGAATCGCTGGCCAAACCCCTGGCCGACCTGCAGGACGGCATCCAAAGGGTGGCCGGCATTGTTTCAAGCCTGAGAAGTTTCACGCATCCGGACAATGCAACGTTCCATGAGGTCAACCTGCTCGACGCAATTGCAACTTCCGCCCGTTTTGTACAGATTGACCCGGCGGAGATTTTGCTGCAGATTCAGGTGGAACCCACGATAAGCTTTTGGGGGAATAAAAATCAATTGATTCACCTTTTTATCAATCTGCTTCAGAATTCAGTGGACAGCCTGCGTGAAAAGGCAAGCCAAACCAAAAAAATCGAAATCCAAGCCACAATCCAAAATGACGAGGTTCAAGTGATTTTTTACGACAACGGAATGGGCATCTCTGCCGAAGACCAGAGCCGCATCTTTGACGCCTTTTTTACAACAAAAAAAGTGGGAGCCGGCGTCGGCCTGGGACTCAATATTTGCCACCGTATCATCCAACAGCACAAGGCGCGCATTCGGGTAGAAAGCGTCAAAGATGAATTTTGCCGCTTTATTCTCGGCTTCCCACGGTTAAAATCACCAACACCCCTATGAGTTCAAATTACGACTACAAACATTTCTTCGTCCTCTACGTTGATGACGAAGCCCAGGCCGGCTCCAATTTCAAGGAATACCTTTCGGACGTCTTTGATGTAAAAATCGCAACGAGCGGCGAGGAGGGATGGCGCATGTTCTCGGAAAATCCCGACCGCTTTGCCGTTGTCATGACAGACCAGCGGATGCCGGGCTCCTCCGGCGTCGAGCTCCTGGAAAAAGTCAAGGCAGCCCGCCCCCGTGTGATACGCATCCTGGCCACCGCCTACTCCGACCTGGACGCGGCCATTCAGGCGGTGAATTCAGGCGCCATTTACAAATACATCACCAAACCCTGGGACCCGCCAACCCTCGAAATCACACTGAAACGCGGCATGGAATTTTTCCTCGTCCAACGCGAGCGCGATTTTCTGATGAAGGAAAAAATGTCCGCATTGCAGCGCCTCATGATGACCGACCGGCTCATGAGTCTGGGGATTTTCGCGGCGGGATTGAACCACCACCTTCGCAATTCGCTCACCGCCGTAAAAACATTTCTGGACCTCGCCCCGTTCAAACTCCAGAGCGAGAACCTGGATCTCAACCATCTCCGCAATCCGGATTACTGGCGCGACTTCTACAATACCGTGCAAGGCCAGATTTCGAAGATCAACGGGCTTCTGCTGGAAATCCAGGATATTCCCGAAACCCCGCGCCTCCCGCTCACCGATACTGTCAAAATCAACGACCTTTTGAAAACCGTTTTCGCGGCAAAACAACCGGCTTTCAAAGAAAAAAACATAGAGTCTTCATTCAACCCGGGATCTCCCGTTCCTGACATCCAGGGAAACCAGCAAATGCTCCAGCGAGCCCTGGATTTCCTTCTGCACGACGAGGTCATCAACGTAAACCGGGGAGGCCACGTCACCGTATCAACCGAATCGCACAAGGACACTCTGGGAACCGCCGGTGTCCTGATCACCATCTCGGACAATGGACCGGATATTTCCGCGGCCCATCTGACCTGCATCTTCGATCCTTTCTTTGTCCGCAGAAACCTGCCCGAGGAATACGGCCTGAATCTTCTGGCTTCTTTCTTCCTCATTTACCATCACTCCGGCTCCATTACCGTCAAGCCCAACCCACAGGGCGGCGTCGTATTCGAAATATTTATCCCGGAAGATCCGGCCAAACTCCCGGTCCGGTCCGATGAGCATGAATTTCTCGAACGGGTTTTCAACACCGAAAAAGCCTGGGAAAAGATCTTGCTCGAAGCCTGATCTTTTTAATGACAACCCCGTCCAAAACGCAACCATCCAAACCTCTAGCCTTGGTCGTGGACGACGACCCGTCTGTCCGGACCGCCGTCCAATACATGGTCTCTTCGTTGGGCTGGGAAACCCAAACCGTTCCCAGCGCAGCCGAAGCCCTGAAGCAGTTAAAAATCCGGCATTTTAACGCCGTGATTGCGGATGTCGCCATGGAGGGGGTCGATGGAATCGAGCTTTGCCGGCTGATTCATCAGGAATGTGGTCAGGCCGCCCCTTTGGTTTTTATGCTGTCCGGCTATATGGATTCGGCAACCCGCAATGCGGCCGCGAAAGCCGGGGCAAAGGCCTTCCTGCGAAAGCCGATCGGGACCCTGGAATTTGCCGAAGCCTTTCGCAATCATGGACTGCCCTGCACCCACCCATAAGCTGCAAGAATTCAAATCCACAATCGCATTCTTATTTATTTAGAATTTGCTTTTTACTCCCTGCTGCTATCGAAAACATATGCCTCAACCCGACAAATTCGAAGAAATCTTCCGCCTGCAATCCGTTTTGAATAAACGCATCGGCGTCAATCTCGACCACCTTTCCGAAGAAGAAAAGGCCAGGTGGGTGCTCAACTACACGCGGGCCATGTCCCAGGAAATAGCCGAGTTGATCGACAGCGTCCCGTGGAAATGGTGGGCCAAATACCAAAAATTCGACGACCAGAACGCGCGCGTCGAGGTCATCGACCTGTTTCATTTTCTTATTTCCATTGCCCAGGCGCTGGGCATGACGGCCGACGATGTTTTCCAGGCCTACGTCAAAAAGAATGAAGTCAACCACCAACGCCAGGAGAGCGGCTACGTTAAAAAAGACGAAGCCGATTCCAGGCACATTTAACCTGTTGGCTTTATTGAGCAACAACGGACAGACACACGCTGGGCATATGCAGGCTATTGTCCCGGTTTTTTACAGGCGCGACAAAGAATTCGCCTCGCGCTTTGCAACACTTGCCCACGAAGCTTCCCCCGGCTCCTTGAACACCGGAGGAAGGCTTGGGTCAGATTGAGTTCTGAACGATTGTCAGGCGACAACGGCCACGGTCTTCGGTTTTGCGGAAGCGGACTTCGCACTCTCCATGGCCTTTGACCACGAGCCGTAGAACCGGGGTTTGCAGGCGGCGGCAAAAAGAGCGGGCGCCTGTTTGCGCACCACCCCGCTCTGCAGCCGCACCCCTTCGGCCTGCAATTTCAAAATGCCTTCCACTATCATCTCACGCGTCCAGCGGCGGCGGCGGCGGATCGATGTGTAATCAATACCCGCTTTTTCAACCGCAGCGCCCCAGTTTCCAAAGCGGCGGCGTGCCGTGGCAATAAGAGGATTGGACATTTCATCCATGGTTTTCGAGCTGAGATCGGCGCCCATTTCCTTGAGCTTTTGGATTTCCTCGATGATCGTTTTTTCATCCCAGGAGCGGTACCGGTAGATTTCAGCAGGCGCCAGGCCGGCTGCTGTCAGGGCTTCCTTCCAGGATCCGAAATGATTCGGGCGGATGGCCGCGTAAACCATGGAGTTGTATTTGCTCAACATCATGGCGCGGAATGAAAGATCGCAGCCTTCCTTGTAGAGTTTCTGGATCTGATCAACGATGAGATCCTTGGTCCAATGCTGGTACTTGCGAACATGATCATACGCAATGCCGGAGGCTTCAACCGCAGCCTGCCAACTGCCGAAGTAACGGATGCCGGCTGCCAAAAGTTCCTGGAAATTCTTCCGGACATGATGGGAATAGAGGGCTTCGCCCCTGCTATTCCACTGCTTGATCTCGTCCGTAACCACTTGGGCGGACCACTTCCTGTTTCTTTTATGTGAACGAACCTTCATAATGTGTCTTTCTGTTGTGTATTTTGCTTATCACAAATACTATTTATGGTACCAGTATTAGGAAGATATGCAAGAATGATGCCATTCTAATTTTAATCCACACAAGCGTATCGGCATGACGCACTTACACTTATTATTAACGAAATAGCTAATAATAATTTAGCCCAATTCAACCTGCGTGTTGGCTGTTTTCGCGCATTTTGGCCACTTCCATCCAAGCCTCGGCCACTTGCTCAGGTTTAACTCCCCGCATGCAGGCCATGCGCTCATCATACTCGCATTTCCTTGAAAGACAGGGACGGCAAGGCACGCTCGCAGTCAAAATTCGACTGGCCCTGCCCTTTGGACCTGTTTTTCGCGGATCCGACGCTCCATACACCGCCACAACCGGCGTTTCAAACGCATCCGCCAGGTGAAGAGGCCCCGAATCTGTACTAACAACCGCGCGGGCCTGCCCCAAGAGTCCTAGCAAAACAGCAAGGGATGTCTTGTTCCGCAAATCCACCACGTTAGGCGCCAGAACCGGGAAAAAGGGTCCCTGTCCGACCAAAACAAATGTCTCCTGCGGAAGCAATTGAATGAGTGTTTCATAATTTTGCCAACCCCAAAGCTTCGTGCTCCACTGGCTGTAAGGATGGATCACCGTAAATTTCCCGGCGGACAGTCCGCGCGGCAAATCTCCGCAGGGGACCCGCAACGCAGGCTGGTTGGGCTGCTGCTCAGTCCCGGCGAGGATCCGGGCGGCCTCCCGGTAGCGGTCCACGGCATGAATGGAGTGGTCGTCCGCCATTTCCGTGTACGCCAGCAAAGCCAGTTCCCTGCTGGATCTGAGCCCGATGCGACGCGGCGCGCCCGCGGCCAGTGTCATCAATGCACTGCGCGCCAATCCCTGCAAGTCCAGGACAATGTCAAATCGCTCGCGCCTTAATTGGCCGAACCAGGCGGCGGTTTCCGCGCGGAGCCAGTTCTTGCGCCATTTCCGGCGCGGGAAAAGAATCAGGCGGTCAATGCTCGGACACAGTTCGAGAACGGGGGCATATTCTTCATCCACAAGCCAGACAAGCTCCCGGCATCCCGGCGCTTGTTTGAGCAGAGGCGCCACACGAAGCGCCTGCGCCACATCACCCAATGCCGTGGGCTTGACGACGAGGATTTTCATGCGGCTGCTTCGTCTGCAGGCGAATCCATCTCAAACCGCATTGGCAAGCCGTTCCGCCAGGCGGTCCGGCAGCCCTGCCCTGAGAATTTTTTCCTGGGCCTTGGCCAGATCATAAGGCACCCGCCGCAGCTCAACCACCCGTTCTTCCGGATCATAAACCACATAAGCCGAACGCCAATCCCCGTCACGGGGCTGCCCGACCGAGCCGACATTGACAAAATAATGCTTGTCCGGTTGAAGCACCACGCGCTTGTAAAAGAATTCATGCACCTTGGTGTCCTTGACAAACAGATGCGGCACATGGGTATGGCCGAAAAAACAAACCTGGGTCCGCTGATACGTGAAACTTTTTTCGGCATCCTCGGCCGTAAAGACGTAATGCCAGCGCGCGGGGCCGTCCAGCGTGCTGTGCACCACCGTAAAATCCGAGATGCTCTTTTGCATCGGGAGGCTGCGAAGGAATTTTTTTTGCTCGTCGGAAAGCTGGTCCCGGGAATATTTCATCGACTGGAAGGCCAGCGGATTAAAATGCTCAATATCCCGATCCTCGGAAGCCTCCTCATCGTGGTTCCCCTTCACAATCGGACACCCCAGCGCCCGGACCAAATCCAGACAATCCGCCGGATTGGCATTGTAGCCCACAATGTCACCCAGGCAAACGGCATGGGTGACCTTTTGTTTTTGCATATCCTCCAGAACCGCCTCAAGACCTTCCTGATTGCTGTGGATGTCGCCAAAAATTCCAAATTTCACATTGAGTCCTAAAGGGTAAATCCTAGCCGGGGGAAACTTTCTTTTCTAGGGGAATATTCAAATCCTTTTCAAGTTTTCGCATGTGCTCCCACACCATTTCCCATCGATGCGGCCCCGGACCGTGCTCACGGCTGCCAAGCCAGAGTTTTTTCCAGTACTCATAGGCCTCCCGCTTTTTTCCCGCATTTTCAAGCATAAACCCCGGAAATCGCTCCAGATAGACCGGCGCTCCGGGCCGCTGCGAGGCCAGTTCGTAATAATGGGCGGCCTGCACATAGTCCTTGCAACGGTCCTGATACAACATGGCCAGCGCGCGGTATAATTCGTATCTTTCAGGAATCGTCTCAATACCCCGCTCCAGCATTCGCCGGCCCGCCTCAATCCACATGCGGGAATCCCTGTTCCCGCTTTCAATGCCGCCCGTCCTACCTGACTGTTCGGCATCAATGCTGGCATTCCATGCCAGTTGCCATGCCCCCATTTCCCAGAAAAAAACAACCCGCGGCTGCATGAGGACCGCCAATTCCGCCAGGGTTCGCACCCGTGTCCATTGCTTTTCCTCCCAGGCGCCGGTCAATGAAATCCAGAGAAAGTTGGCGGCCAGGCCGCGGAATCCGCCCAATGCCGCAACGCTCAGCCCCTGGCCCAGGCTGTCACGAAGCTGGAAGTTCATCGCCAGATCGGAACCTCCCATGGTCACACGCCTCTCTGCTGCCATCCTTTGTTCCCAGGGAGTCTTGGCAGCGCCCCAGGCCGCCAGCAACAGCACCGCCAGAATCCGGCACTTCACAGCTCGCGTTCCTCAAAAATCAGCGCCGACAACGCCATGACCACGGCGATGTAAACGCCTGAATAAGCCAGAATCTCGGCCGTCTTGTGCCAGGACACCGCATTCCCCGCAATCATCTCATCAATCAGGCTGTAGGCCTGAAAATCAGGAACTAACAATGAAATAATAGCTAGAAACGCCGACTTGGGCCAGTCCAGATGCGCGCCCCCGTTCAACCAGGATTCGCGGGCAATCGACTGCAGGTGTCCGGCAAAATAAACAAGCAGCGTCATGCAGGCAATGAAAACGGTCGATGTCGCCACGGTGGAAAACAAGACCGCCAGCGCGATCACAATGCACAACTTCGCCCACAACAGGCAAAACGCCTGCAGCATCGCGGGGTCCTGGACCTGATGGCGGATCATGTTGATTTGCTCCGCCTGCAGTTCACCGGGGGCATTGCCTCCTCCCCCACCCAGGCCGGCCATCATCAAGACCCCTTTGAAACGCAGCACCAAAAAAAATATCAGCGCCATCATCAGCATGTTGAGGGTCAGCACCGCCACCAACCCAAGGTATTTGCCCAGAATAAATTCATGACGCTGCACCGGCTTGCTGAGCAGGGTGTAAATCGTCCGCCGCTCAATCTCGGATGGGATCAACTGCGACGTGGAAACCAACGCCACCACCAGCCCGATCATGCTGATCGCCGCATAAGCCGAGTCCTTCATGAACTTGAACTCGTCCCCCAGGGAAAAATCCGTGCCAAAAGTTCCAAGGGCCAGCAAAACAACCCCGAAAACAATAAGAACATATAGAATCCTTTGCCTCAGAGCCTCTGTCAGGGTGTTGCCTGCGATCGCCAGGATGTGATTCAAACCTTTCATTTGGAGTCCTCCTCGCCAATTGCACGGATGAACCAATCCTCCAGCCGCATTTTTGGATGCCCGATTGCCACGCCGCGTCCGCCCTGTTCCACAAGCCATCGCTTTAATTTTGCCTTTGATTCCTTCCCAAGCCCCTTCACCCGTATCTCCAATTCATCTTCCACCGACAAAAGATCTTCCAGCTTTCCTTCGCGCAGTTTTTCGCCGCGATGCAAAATCACCACACGGTCGGAAACTTCCTGCACCTGCTCCAGAAGGTGCGACGAAAAGATCACCGTCTTGCCGCGCTGTTTCAGGTTCAAAATCAGATCGCGAATCTGCCGGGACCCCGCCGGATCCACACCCGCCGTGGGTTCGTCCAGCAGGAGCAAATCAGGGTCATGCAGAAGCGCCTGAGCCAGCCCGATACGCTGCAGCATTCCCTTGGAATAAGTCTTCAAGGGACGCGCCGCCGCCGAACCGGACAATTCCACCTGCTCCAGCAATGCGTCAATCCTACCCTCCAACGCCCTCCCGCTCAAATCCACCAGCCGCCCATAATAACGCAGCACCTCACGACCCGACAAAAAATCGGGGAAATATGGATTTTCCGGCAAAAAACCGCAGCACCGGCGGGCCTCCAGGGAACCGGCCGCATGCCCAAAGATCTCCGCGCGGCCCGCGCTGGGACGCAAAAGCCCCAGCAAAAGCTTCAGGGTGGTGCTCTTGCCCGAACCGTTCGGGCCTAACAATCCAAAAACCTCGCCTCTTGCGACCTCCAAATCCAGGCCCGACAACGCCAGCAGGCTTTTCAATTTCCAATGCAGCCGGAAATGTTTGGCCAGGCCGCTGATCCGCACTGCGGGAACTTCGAAGCCGGAGGATGAGGCGGGTGCAGTTTTAGGTTTCATGACAATCAAAACGCGATGCTAAAGCCTCGCAGGCCATTTTCAACCCCCGCGTCATAACTTTCAACCGTTTTGATAAGCCCCTTCAAATGGCTCTTTAATATATCCTGTTCCATGGCCCCGATTTCACTTTCCGCCCCCTGGATAAACAACTCCACCCGTCCGTCCGGCAAATTCCGCACCAAACCGGTCACATCATAGCCCGCGGCAATTTGCTTCACCGAATAGCGGAACCCCACTCCCTGTACATGCCCGGAATAAAATAACTTTCGCGCTTTCATGGAACTTACACAGGTTTGAACGTTCCTAATCCGTGTTTATCTGCGTCCATCCGTGGTTCAAACTGGGTTTTAAGTGGTTCTCGGTCTTACTTCTGAATTCCTCATTTTCTTTTGCCATCCCATTCCAGAAATGCAGTATCACAAAACAGAGCTCCTATGGAAATCACTTTTGCAGACGTCAGCAGAATGACCCTTTTCCGGGGGTTCGATAAGGATTTTGTCAGCCTGCTGGACCTTTTTTTCGTCGAAAACAACTACCCCGCCGACACGCATCTTGTCGAACAAAACGTCCTCCAGGACCGCTTTTATCTTGTCATTGCCGGCTCGGTCGCCGTCTATCAGTCCGTCGAAAACCGCCGGGTCCCCCTGGCCACCCTTGATGCCGGCCAGTTCTTCGGGGAAATAAACCTCTTCGACCCGGGCCTCGCCACCGCAAGCGTGGTGGCGCTGACTCCTGTCAAAACACTTGAAATCTCCAACGAACAATTCCGGTTTTTCATCGAAAACAAACCCGCTATTGCGGCCGACTTCACCTTCCAGTTGGCCGAAACCATCGTGCGCCGCTTCCGCGGTTCAAACACCGCCTTGATCGAAGAACTGAACCGGCCTGAAGCCATTCAAAAGGCCGAAAACATCAGCCGCGGGATGCCGGCCTGAAACATCGCGCTTGAAACACAGTTCGATTTCGCACATCCTTTACCCCTTCTTTAACCGGCTGTAGCGCAGCCTGCTCGCGACGAATGTCGGAGTTTGGTAGCGCGGTCGCCACGGCGACAGGTCCATTGGGACTGGCAACGGAATGAAAGTTTTTACGGGCTGTAGCGCAGTTTGGTAGCGCGCTTGTTTCGGGTACAAGAGGTCCCGGGTTCAAATCCCGGCAGCCCGATGTCTGCCACGGCGGACATTCTATCATCGATTTGAACCCTTGGGCTCGCGTGCGCGCCTCACAAACCCGATAATCCCCAGCAAGGCGACCGCCAGCGCGCCAATCTGGTACCCCGACCAGCCACCGATGATGCGCGGCGTGTCGCGCATGAATTCATTGGCAAAGCGGAACAGGCCGTAGCCGATGAGGTACAGATGGAAATGCTGGCCCGGCAACACACGGCATTTTCTTAATATTAAAAATACAAGCAATGCCAGCACATTAAAAATCATCTCCAGCGGCACGGCAGGCCAGCGCGTAAAACCGTCGTTATCCCGCAGCGTGTACCACGCCGGCTCGCAGAGCGCTCCGAGACAGCAGCCCTGGAACAAACATCCCACGCGCCCAATCAGCACGCCCGCCGGCACGACCAGCGCAAACCAATCGCCTGTTGAGGCGCGATAACCCACAAACCGTTTCGCCAGTTCCACCGCCAGATAGCCGCCCATCAGCGCGCCAAGAATGGATTTGCCCGTCATGAGCTGCAACCACATGTCCCGCGCGCCGAAGTGCAGCCAGCCTTCTGCCAGAAGATACATGAGTTTTGCGCCAAGAAACGCGCCCGCCAGGCCCGCGGCATAAATCCCCAGCAATTTTTCATCATGCTTCGCAAGCCGCGACCAGAAAATAAAGCTGGCCACAATGCCCAAAAGCATCAGCAAGCTGTAAACGGATCCTGGATGCACTGAATTTAGATTCATAGCGTCGTATGTTTAGCCTGCATATATCCAGGTTGGAGATTTAATTCATACCGCGTGCTGCGCCCGCCGCCGGTCGGGATCAAAACGCCGGTTTCGACAAGCTCCTGCAGATCACGGGTGGCCGTGGCCTTGGATACCTTCGTTATCGCTCCGTATTCGGCTCAAAAGATAGCCATTTCATGAGCCGAATAGAAGATTTATTCGGCTCACAGTCCGCTCGGCCCTTCCGCATCCAAGTATATTTGTCAGACGCCCGAAAACCCGGAGTAATACCGGCAAAACGAATCCAGCTTTCCGTCCGGACGAATGACATGCGTGCAGCAGCGGTCAATCCGGTCCTCGTCCCAGGACCACGCGTCCATGAACGGCTTGACGAAAAGACGAAACGTGTTCGTTTCATCCATCTCGAATTTCTTCAGCAAGTCACCCAACGGCTCGTTCTCGCAGCCGCATTGCGCAAGGTCGTCGAGCGAGTACCGCACTTTATCGCGCAGAAATCCCTGCACCTGCGCGAAATCAATGAAGTCGCTGATCGACCGCACACCGAGCGGCGTCTTGAGCAAATAACCAATGGTCGCGCAGTTCGGGTCTCCGCATGGCAGCGGCGTAAAATCCTCATACTTAAGCCGATTCGCGGACTGCCCGACCGCGGCGAGAATAATGTCCGCCGTGTTGAGCCGCTCCTGCTTTTCGGCCGGCACACGTCCGCTGCCAAACATCGGCTGGAAAGCCACGCCTCGTACATGCCGGTAGCGCAAACCAAATTCAACGGCCTCCCATAAGTGGGGAAGATTGTCCGGCGTGACCGTCATCGCGAGTGTGACCGGCAGATTCATGGCCTCGCAACGCGAGAGGACCCGGCGCCGCATTTCCCGCAAATCACCCCCGCGCAGGAAGGCCTGCCCTTCCGATTGCACGCCGTCGAATTGCAAATAAAGTTGCATCCCGCCGTAGCGGAATGTTTTTCCCAGCTTTTCGGCAAATGCGTCATCCGTCGCGATGCGCACCCCGTTCGTATTCAACAGGACATAATCGATTTTCTCGTGCGCAAGCGCCCACTCAAGCAATTCAAAAAATTGCGGATGCAAAGTCGGTTCTCCGCCGGAAAGTTGCAGGATCTCGATGCCGCCCTTGCGCTCGATCACGCCTTCGATGCGCCGTTTTAAATCATCCAGCGGAACCGCATCCACCTTGCCGCCGCTGCCAACAGGCGAATCCGCATAACAGGTCGGGCAGGAAAGATTGCAGGAATTGACGATTTCGATGAGCGCCAGGCAGGTGGCGAGCTTTTCAAACGGCGCATCGCCTTTGGGTGCGACAGCATTGCGCCCCAGCGTTCCGGTTCCCTCTCCGTCTGCGGCACAGCAGGAACTGCCGCCGCAACAGGCATTCTCAGGGTCTCCCTGGGCCAGCCAGTAAAACCGGGCATCGGAACTGATGCAATTCGAGGTTTCGCCATGATCCGGGCAGTTGCGTTTGAGAAAAATCCGGCTCCCGGCGCCGTCATCCACTTTCAAAACCTCGGTGGGGCACGCCGCATGGCAGGTCGGGCAACGTCCGGTCGTCCGCTTGAGAAGTTCTTCCGCGGCGAAAGCGGCCTTCATTTAATATCCAAATGCGGCTCCATCATGGCGCAACCGCCCAAGGCAATGGCAAAGTTCACAATCACCAATGCGGTGAGAAAAATAATGGAAAACCCGATCTTCTTCCCCGGGCTGTCCGCGCCGCTCGCGAGGAGAACTGCAATAATGACACAAAGAATAAACGCCACCGGCAATCCCAGAATGCTGGGTACGATTTCGTCATTCCGGGAAAGCGCCAGTTTCCCAAACGCCGTCATGGCAAGACTGGCCGCGCCCGGGCTCAACAAAGCAAGCCATTGCCAGATGTTTTTCGGTTTGTTCCAGTTCATGGTTTCATCCTTTCAACCACGCCACGATAGCAGCAGGACACCTTCACCATGCAATACGAAATCCAGAAGAATACGCGCACACCCCGAAGCGTTCGCCAAGCTCACTTTCTGCCCCTCTTGATAGAGGGGACTGGGCCTCCTAATGAACAGATGTGACAAGATGTTGAGATATATGATGTTAGCTAAAACGCCAACGGCGTTTCGTCCTTCAGCCCAGGGTTGCGAGGAACGAGCTACCCTGGGTAAAATCAAAAAATACCCCGAACCCTGAATGGGTTCCGTCCTCCTCTCGCCCATGCCGCCCCGCTGCAACTCCGATAGGCATCGCGAGTGAACTCCTTCAGAGTTGGGAACATTTTTGACAGATACCCAGGGTAGGCTCTCGCTGACTCGCGCCAACCCTGGGCTGAAAGATGCAACCGCGTTGCGGTAAGCTACAGCTCACGTTCATTCCTGCTCAAAACACCTTTTTGAAAGGTTTGGTTTCTCGCGATGACGCAGTCCGCGGTCATTCATCCTGCATCCCAAAAACATTTCCCCTTCATAAAGCCCCGAAGGGGCGAGCCAACGCCAGCCCTGAAAATGCTTGTTACCGGTCACACCGCCTGATATCGAGAGAACAACCATGTCCGACTTCCCCGATAAAAAACCGTGGTACCGGATTCTGTACATCCAGGTTCTGATCGCGGTGTTTGCGGGAATCCTGCTCGGCTTCTTTTTCCCGGACCTGGGCAAGTCACTGAAACCGCTCGGCGACGGGTTCATCCGGCTCATCCGGATGATTATCGCTCCGATCATTTTTTGCACCGTTGTACACGGCATCGCCTCGATGGGGGATTTACGGAGGCTGGGTCGGATCGGCATCAAGACCCTGGTTTATTTTGAGGTCCTCTCGACGGTTGCCCTGATCATTGGGCTGATCGTGGTCAATACCCTCAAGCCCGGCGCCGGGCTTCACATCGACTCCTCCAAGCTGGACCCGGGCCTCGCAGGCGCCTACGCCGAGAAGGCGCATGCGCAAACCGTTGTCGATTTTGTATTAAACATTGTTCCAAGATCCTTCTTCGATGCCTTCGCGACGGGTGACATCCTGCAGGTCCTTCTGGTCTCCATTCTGGCTGCTTTCGCCATTGTCCCGATGGGCGCGCCGGGCCGTCATGTTCTGCATGTCATCGAGCAGGGCGGAAAAGTATTTTTCGGAATCATGCGGATCATCGTACAGGCGGCGCCTCTGGCGGCCCTTGGCGCCATGAGTTTCACGGTGGGAAGTTACGGGCTGGGCGCGCTCCGCCAGTTGCTGGCCCTGATGGCCGGATTTTATCTGACGGCCGGACTTTTTGTAGTCGTTGTTCTGGGAATGGTTTCATGGTTCGCCGGTTTCTCCATTTTCCGTTTGATCAGCTACATGCGGGAGGAGATTTTTCTGACGCTCGGCACCAGTTCCTCGGAACCCGCGCTGCCGGGCATGCTCGAAAAAATGCGCCGGCTCGGCTGTGCGGAATCGACCGTCGGCTTCGTGATCCCGACCGGATACAGTTTCAACCTCGACGGAACCAATATTTACATCGCGATGGCGGCGATTTTTCTCGCGCAGGCAACTGACACCCCGCTGGGGCTGGGACAACAAATCACGCTGCTTCTTGTCGCAATGATCTCATCGAAAGGCGCCAGCGGAGTGACCGGGGCCGGATTCATCACCCTGGCCGCAACGCTGGCTTCCGTACCCTCCATTCCAATCCAATCGCTCGCCCTCCTGGTCGGAATCGACAAGTTTATGAGCGAATGCCGTGCGCTGACCAACCTCATTGGAAATGGCGTGGCGACCCTGGTCATCAGCCGCTGGGAAAACGAGGTCGAGGCTGGCGCATTAAGAGAGTCGCTTGCAAAACCGGGCAGCATTGTCGATCTTTCCGTGGAAACAGTATGAACCATTAGGAAGCACCCTTGATTCTTTATAAATTTTTGTCCCGTCCTTCCTGCGGCAACGCGTGTGCCACACGATGCGCCCTCATTATTGCGATCTGGGCGCTATTGTGGGCCTCTCACTCCGCTTTCGCTTCCGATCTGTTCCCATTCGTTCTGCCGTGGGATGATGCGGGACCCAGCGTTGCAAACGTGAGCGATTGGTCGGACAAACCCGCGGGCGCGCATGGATTTGTTGAGGCGCGCGGCGGTCATCTCTTTGCGGGGGAAAAGCGGATCCGGTTTTTCGGGGTAAATGTCGCATTCGGCGGAAACTTTCCCACACATCCGGACGCTGAAAAAATCGCGGCGCGCATGGCGAAGTTTGGAATCAACTGCGTGCGGTTTCATCACATGGACACCGGCATCACGCCAAACGGGCTCCTGCAGAAGGACAAGCGTACGCTCGATCCCGAAATGCTGGATCGTCTGGATTACTTCATCGCCCAACTCAAGAAAAACGGAATCTACACAGACCTGAACCTGCATGTGGGACGCGAATATCCGGGGTTCAAAAAATGGGAAGGCGCACCGGGTTATTTCAAGGGCGTTGACAATTTTTTTCCGCCCATGATCGCGCTGCAACACGAGTACGCGCAGGCGCTGCTCACGCATCTTAACCCCTACACCGGCATGGCCTACACGGATGAACCCGCCGTCGCTTTCGTCGAAATCAACAACGAGAACGGACTCATGAACGAGTGGAACAATAAAGCGCTTGATGCAATGCCCGACCCCTATGCCGCGGATCTCCGCCGCCAGTGGAACGAATGGCTTTCAAAAAAGTACGGCTCGGACCAAAAGCTCGCAGCAAGCTGGAACCAGGACGCCAACGCCGGCTCCGCAGATATTTCACCCCGCCTTGGAGAAATTAATATTTTTCAACGAAAAGAAATCACCTCGCGCCCGCCCGCCGCGCAACGCGACTGGCATCGCTTTCTTTTCGACACCGAGATGGGTTATTGGACTGGCATGCGGCAGTTTATCCGGGACGAACTTCATGCCCATAGCCTCGTGGTCGGCTCGGCGGCTGGATACAGTCCGTGGCCCATCCAGGCGATGCTCGACGTTGTGGATGCGCACGCCTACTGGCAGCATCCTCATTTTCCGCACCGGCCCTGGGACCCAAACGATTGGACCGTCAATAACATTCCGATGGCCGGCGAACCCAATGGCGGTACTCTGCCCGGCCTGGCCATGATGCGGGTGGCCGACAAACCGTTCATCGTGACCGAGTACAATCACCCGGCGCCTAACACCTATTCGAGCGAGGCATTCCTCGAACTCTGCGCGGTGGCGGCCCTGCAGGACTGGGACGGCGTCTTCGCGTTCGCCTATTCGCATCGCATGGATCAGTGGGATGCAGAGCGCATTCCGAACTTTTTCGACATCGATCAGCATCCTACAAAAATGACCACTCTTCCCGCCGCTGTGGCGTTGTTTTTGCGCGGCGATATCCAAGCGCCGGAACCGCACATCGCAGAAACGACACTCGACGACGCCGTTGAGTTGGTTGACAAAAGCAACTCATGGTCGAATGCCAGTGCTTACGGAATCCGGCGCGGGGAAACATTTCAACATCCGGTGGCGATGCGAATCGGGAATGCAACAACACCCGTTTCCCTGGTCGCCAAAAGCGAAACGTCCGGCATAGCCAGCGACAACGGCGAACTCACATGGGATCCAACTTCACGCAGGATGCTCATCAAAAGTCCAAAATCCGTGTGCGTGGTGGGGACATTGCACTCCGGGGAAACGATAGACCTCGGCGGCGTGAGCATCATCCCCGGCGCAACCCTTCAGAATTGGGCGGCATTGACGGTCACAGTGATGGAAGGAGCGGATTTCAAAACGGCCACACGATTGCTGGTCACCGCCACCGGCAGTGTGGAAAACACGGACATGCACTGGAAGGACGCGTCGAGAAACAGCGTTGGCAGCGATTACGGGAAAGCCCCGTCTAGGCTGGAAGGCATACCGGCCACAATCACGCTGTCCCTGTCTGGGAAATACAAGGCATGGGCCCTGGATGAGCGGGGCGCGAGAAAAAGCGAAGTGCCATTGAAAAGCGGAAACGGCACGCTGAGCATCGAACTTTCACCGGAACAAAAAACGCTCTGGTGGGAAATCGCGGCTGAAGGATTGGACGCAAAGAAATAAGATTTCTCACAAAGATTGATTGGCATTTTTATAATTTATACTAACGTGGCGGCATGCCCCAAGAGCAGGAACTTGAGATTTCAAAGGCCAGAAAGATCATCCACGATCTCAACAACAATCTCATGGCCATTCGCGGCCACATTTACCTGGCCCTCCTGGAAGCGCCGAAAGAATCCAAGCTGCGCCTCCACCTGGAACAAATCCATGAGGCGGTCCAAAGCGCCATTTCCATCAGCGCCGAAATGGAAGGCACTCCCTCGTCCTCACACGAACCGATTCCCGACCCTCCCGAAACTCCTCCGGCAAAAGCCAAAGGCACCATCCTGATCGCGGAGGATGATGCAATGATGCGCGACATGTTGAAGTTCACGCTGGAAAAAACAGGATACACGGTCCTGACAGCCTCGGATGGCGAAGTTGCGGTGAATCTCTACCGGCAATCTGCCGCTGACATTCAGCTGGTTTTGCTGGATCTGACCATGCCAAAACTCAACGGGATCGAAGCGTTTACCGAGATGAAAAGGATCAATCCGAAGGCGACCGGGCTCCTGATCAGCGGTTTCCCGGAGCGGGAAATCAATCAACAGGCCCGCGATAACGGTTTCGCGGGTTACATTCACAAACCCTGCAGCCTTGGAGACATGCTGGCGGTGATCCACGGCGCCATCCCCGATTCACCTTCAGCAACCTAAAATTCATCCGGCACACAAGTTTTCTGCTTATGTCCAAACTCATCGTCATTACCGGAGCCACCCGCGGACTGGGCCTGGCGCTCACCCGCTATTTCGCGAGCGAAGGGCACACCGTCATCGGCTGCGGACGGTCCCAGGACAAAATCGACGCCTTGAATGCCGAGCTGGCCGAGCCTCACTTGTTCCAAAAAGTTGATATCGCCAACGACTCTGAAGTCAGGAATTGGGCCCGGCACGTACTCGAATCCTACGGCCCTCCGGATTTCCTGCTGAACAATGCGGCGCTAATGAACCCGACCAGGCCGCTCTGGGAAATTGAGGCCGTGGAATTTGATCCGGTCATCGACGTGAACATCAAGGGAACGGCAAATGTCATCCGGCATTTTGTGCCCGCCATGGCGGCGCGGAAACGCGGGGTCGTTGTGAATTTCAGTTCCGGCTGGGGCCGCTCCACATCGCCGGAGGTCGCACCCTACTGCGCCACCAAATGGGCAATCGAAGGCCTGACCCAGGCCCTTGCCCAGGAGCTGCCGCAAGGCATGGCTGCAGTGGCCCTCAATCCCGGAATTATCGATACCGACATGCTAAGATCCTGCTGGGCGGATGGGGCATCCGCCTATCCGGCGCCGGAACTCTGGATCAAAAAGGCCGGGCCTTATATCCAGAAGCTTGGCTCCAAAAACAATGGGAATTCCCTCAGCGTACCCGGAGCGACAGATTAAGCTGGTTGAACCACGAAGTCACCAAGACACGAAGAACGTCTGAACTGTATTTAACAAGCAACAAAAATGGGTTCTCGGGCAAAGACACAAAAGCGCAAAGGAAAACTTAAATCCCAAACTCTAAAATCTGCGCCTATCTGTGTAAATCCGTGTTTATCCGTGGTTCAAATTCAACTCTTTGTTTTTTCTTCGCACCTTCGAGTGAGAAGGTGCTTTTGAAATCCAAGTTCAGCGCGAGATATCCCCCTGCACCAGCACCCGGAACCCCTGCCGCATCAGCACCTGGGTTCCAATCTCGGTGTCTTCCAAATGCATCGCCAAAGCCGATTTGCTTTTCGGCCGGACAAGAAACGAATAGGTGTAATGAATATTGATCTCGGCCTGCAGCAAAGCAGCCAGGATCTTTTGCAAATCCGTTGCGGCATCAAACTCAACGACCAACAGGTCAGTCTCGACAAAGACAATGCCCTGCTCGCGCAACACCTGGCGGGCACCGTCGGGATCATCCACGACCATGCGCAAAATCGAGCTGTCGGTCGTATCCAGGACCGTCAACGCCACCACATGAATTTCGCGGTCGGCAAAGAGTTTGATGATTTCGATAAGGCGTCCGACCTTGTTTTCCGTGAAAATGGAAAACTGTTTCACAGGCTCGGGCTGGGCTGATTTTAGGGTTTCCTTCGCCACACCGTCCATTTAACCACTTCCGGCGGAAAAAGCAATCCGCAGTGATGCGGTTAAATACTCCGTTTGCCATGATGCCACGCCCGCAGCCCGTGAACCAGCGCCGCCAACATGATCAATCCCATGACAAACCAGAATTGTTCCGTGGAAAAGTGCAACGCGCTGTTCCAAAGCCGTCCCGCACAACCTTGGAAAACCAGCTTCAATCCGATCCACGCCACCAACACATAGGCATAGACAACCAGCGCGGGGAACCGCTTGAGAAGGCCCAAAATCACAACAGCCGCAAACCGCATGGCTATCAGGCCCGACATGGCTCCGATGTAGATCACCCAAAGCTTGGTGGACATGCCCACAGCCGCCAGGACCGAATCGGCCGCAAAGGCCATGTCTGTCAATTCGATGGCAACAACAACGCCCCAAAATCCAAAATTTCCGGCCTTGGGTTCGCCTTTTTTTTTCGCTGGCCCCATGATATGGGCCGCCGCCAGCCAGATCAGGTAAGCCCCGCCTGCTACCTGCAAAAACCAGAATTGGATGATCCATTTCGCGCAAAGGATTGCAAGAAACCGGAGTATAAAAGCCCCCAGAAGGCCGTAAAACAGCGCCCGCTTCTGGAGGTCCGGCCGCAACGTTTGGGCCAGGGCGGCGAGCACCACCGCATTGTCAGCCGACAAAACAACCTCCAGCCCCGCCAGGGTCAGGATCGTCGGCAGGTCAACCCAAAGGATCATCGGGGGGCGTCCTCAAACTTTTTGAAAATCGGAACGCTCCCGGTCATTTCCGGCCCTTGACAAAATCCGCGATCCTTTCGACGGCTGTCTCCAACTGGTCCATGGCCGTGGCGTAGCTGCAGCGCACAAAACCTTCACCGCAGGGGCCGAATGCATCGCCCGGCACCACAGCCACCTTTTTTTCCTCCAGCAAGCGGATGGCAAATTCCCTGCTTCCCAGGCCGGTGGAACGGATGTCCGGAAACAGATAAAACGCCCCTTTGGGCTCATGGCAGGGCAAGCCCATGTTCTTGAAATGATGCACCAGAAAATTCCGGCGCCTGCGGTATTCCTCGCGCATGGACTGCATGGCTGCATCTCCGTTTCGCAGGGCTTCCACAGCCGCTTCCTGGCTGATAATAGACGCGCAGAGCATCGAATATTGGTGGACCCGCATCATGGCCTCGGTCAACTCGGCCGGTGCGCAGGCATACCCGATCCGGAACCCGGTCATCGCATACGCCTTGCTGAAGCCGTTGAGGAACACCGTCCTTTCGCGCATGCCCGGCACGCTGGCAATTGAGGGCAATTCCCCCTCATAACTCAAGTCTGAATAAATCTCATCCGTCAACACGACAAGATCATGCTCGATGCAAAGCTCCGCGATTTTTTCCTGTTCGCTGCGTGGCAGGATCGCCCCCGTGGGATTGGTCGGGAAATTCAACATGAGCGCGCGGCTTTTGGGCGTCAATACACGGCGGATATCTTCCGCCTTCAAGACAAACCCGTCTTCCGCGCGGGTGGGTACCGCCACCGGACGGCCATGCGCCAGCACAACGCTGGGATTATAGGAAACATAACAGGGCTCGTGGTAAAGAATCTCGTCGCCGGGGTTGATAATGGCGCGCAACGCGATATCCAACGCCTCGGAAACGCCAACCGAAACAAGCACCTCGCTCTTCCAGTCGTATTCAACGCCATACCGCTTTCCCACAAAGGCGGAGATTTCCCGCCTCAATGCGGGGGTTCCCAGGTTCGAGGTGTAGCCGGTCTTGCCGCGTTCGAGCGCGTAAATCGCGGCCTCACGGATATGCCAGGGCGTGACAAAATCCGGCTCCCCGATGCCGAGCGAAATGACGTCGGACATCGACTGCACAATTTCAAAAAAATCGCGGATGCCGCTGCGCGGAATTTTTTGGACATGCCGCGCCACATGCGATGTGGAATGGTTCTCTGTTTTCATACCGGTAATGAAGCTATTGCCTGTTTGGCAAGGCTGTTCCTGCTTTACGGTGAAACTTTAAGGCGTTCCTCGAATGTTTCCTCGGCAAAAAGCGCGCCCTGCTCCTTGTAGGTCTTCAGCATGAAATGCGTGGCGGTGGAAAGAACCCCATGTATGGTGGCGAGCTTTTCCGAGACAAAGGTGGCGACTTTTTTCAAGTCCGCCCCTTCGACAATAACCAGCAAATCGTAGCCTCCGCTCATGAGATAGCAGGTCTTTACTTCCTCATATTTGGCAATGCGCGCGGCCAGCCGATTGAATCCGCCCTCGCGTTCTGGCGTGATTTTGACTTCAATGACGGCCCGGACCATGTTGCGGTTGGCTTTTTCATCGTCCACAAGGGCCTTGTAGCCCAGAATGACCCGGTCCTCCTCCATCTGTTTGATCTGGCGGCGCACCTCTTCCACCGGGCGTTTCAGCATCTGGCCGATTTTTTCCGGTGACGTCAGGGCGTCATTTTCCAATATATTCAGAATCTCGTGCATGGAAGCAGTATAGGAGATTGCAGGCCACTTGGCCAGAGCGGGTTTTTGGAAATCCCCTCTATCAAGAGGGACAGAAACGCTCAGGGCACGATGAATATCTTGCCGGTATAGGGGCAACGCACCTGGGTGCCGGGAGCGATTCCGCGCACGTCCACATCGCCGGCATACTGCGCATAGGGACTGCGTACGATTCCCGGCTTGCCTGAAACTTTGGTTGCGAGCGGGTATTTGGCCTGTTGGGCCGTGGACGGACTGGCGGCATTGGCGGGAGTTGCGGATGAATTGGACCACGGTTTCGGTTCGCTGGATGCTGGTTTCTGTTGGTTATAAACAGGCGTCGAATTGCTGGTTTGGGCAGTGGTTCCAGTGGCCGGTTGTTGGCCGGGCGGAACAGTTCCATCCGCCACGGGCTGGCCATTGGCATCCGTGGTGTACTGCGGGGAAGCATAATAATCAGGGCTGCTCGACGCACAGCCCGCAATGACGGCACAAAATAAGATGACGAACGGGAATCTCATAGCTTGAACTTAGCCTGCTTATCTCACACGCGTCACGAAAATTCCCCTCGGATATTTTCAAACTTTTTCTCAGCCAATTGCGTGAGCTCAAATTTCAACTCGTAGGAAGCTTCTTCTTCGGGTTTTAAATCAAGCTGCCAGCCGCACAACCAGGCATTGCCCTGGCGCACCAGCGGACTTCCCATGTCGGCCTCGCTCTTGCCTAAGACCGGATAAGACCAGAGCACAACAGGTTGGTCCGCGCGGACGGAAAGCGCAAAACCCGAGCTGCCGCCTTGGATTTCAAGGGTTTGCGACTGGCCTTCATACCAGGATTCGTCCAACAAATGGATTTTCCCGGGCAAAACCACACGGTCCAGCCCGGTATCGTTCAAGGGGACAAAAAAATTCATTTCCGTTGAAAAACACGATTCCACCCGCAATTGGCCTTCGTTCCTGATCTTGTAACGCAGGCTGAAGCTGGATCCATCCGCTTCCCAACGGTAGGTTTTCCCCACCCTCAGAGCCTGCCTGGCACCACTTTGAAAAAACCCGCCCAACCGCTCCAATTCCACCTCAACACCGCCTCCTGCTTTTTCCGCCCGGACCAGCCTGTAGCTCCCGTTTGCAAAATCGCCCAACTCCCGGAACCGGCCCTGGTTGAGCTCCTCGGTTGTGGTATGCCTGTTGAAAAATCGATCCAGGAAACAGCGACGCTCAACCGTATCGAAGAAATGGGCGGGATCTGAAACATCGGGCCGGGCGGAATCCCCTTTGTTCAAATCCGACTCCGGGCGGCGCGTCAGCGTGTTCGCCAGATTATGCCGCGGAGGCAGAAGTGAAAATTCAAAGACACTGCCGCCGCGCTCGGGCGCCAGGCCCATGGAAATCCTGGAGTTGGAAACCTGCACCTCCTCGCGCCCATCCGCATCAAAATCGGTTATCTCAAGTAAAAAGTCAGTCAGATTGCGCCAAATCCGGGTTTGCGCCTCCAGCAGGCGCCGCCAGATGGCCTGTCGCAGGCCGGGCAGATAAATGCCGCCGGACGTGCCGTGCCAGTAGGCCGTGTTGCACTGACATTGCCAGAGCAAATCACGGACCGCCTCCCGGTCCGCGGCGGGCGCCTCATCCAGATGCGACTTCAGCCAGAGCCCCTTTTTTTCCATCAGGTTCGATTCGAAATAACGGCCCCGGAACCCGCCCCAGGAACCCGCCCGGAAAAACGGCAGGAAACGCCCGGCATCGTGCCTCTGCTCCAGGTTCTGCCGGGCACTGACAAATTGCTTGCGGCTTTCATCCGGCAATGACCACATGCCCAGTTCCGTGCCCGGACCGGCGGGAATATAACAGCGCCCGCGCGGAGGCTCCCCGGCCAGCACCTCCGTAAACGTCTTGAGCCTCAACCAGTCCCCGGCCTCGCTCAAAACGGCAAATAACCGGTCCATGCAGCCGGATTGCTGCACCTTTTCATGACTGCCGGGCCAAACCCCCCAGCGTTCCGCATGGTCATAGAATGTCAGGCTCAGGCCAAGCCCGCGATTGGCCATGCGCCGAAGGTACGCGATCAATTCTTCAACGGCGCCGTAGGGAATCAGGCGGTGCAAATTCGAATCCCGGGGAAACAACCGCAAGACCCGTCCGAAATGTTCGGTCACATGGTATCCGTGCAAATCGGCTTCGGGGACGCCCGCCTGGATGAAATGTTCGCCTCCGATGAGCGTATAATCCAGGCCCGCCCGGTGAAAGGTGGCGGCCAATGAATTTTCCCAGACGCCTTCGGCCAGCCAGATTCCCTTCGGCGTTATGCCGAGTCGCGAATCCATCCATTCATGCATGAGCCGGATCTGGTCCCGCCGGTCATCCTCCCCAATTTCAGCAAAAATCGGTTCGTAAAATCCGTCCGATAAAACCTCAACCTGACGCGCCGCTATAAGCCATTTCAGCTTTTCGAGGTATTCCGGGTGGTTTTTCTCAAAAAAAAGCAGGAGCGGCCCCGAATAGGAAAGATTGAACTTCAGCCGGGGATGGCGCTCTATCGCATCGAGAATCGGCCCATAACACTTGCGGAAACAGTCCTCCAGGACACCGGGCGGGTTCCCAACCGGCTGGTGATGATGCAGCGCAATCTGCAGGTTGACATACTTCATGAAAGAGACCCTCAAATAAACCAATTATGCAAACCAAACTGGGGCGAAGGGCCTTTGAACTCAATCAATCCCCGTTCCGGATAACGCTCCAGTTCCACCCCGTCCTTTAAAACCCGCACCTGAAACGCCACCGGCACATCCGCCGCAACCACTCCCAGGGCCGCCAGCGGCATCGACATCTCAATCCTCGCCCCGTGCCGCACCTTGACCGCTGTCGCAACCGGATTGAACCGCACACCGTCATCGCTGGCTTCCACCCGGGCTTGATAATCGCGGTCCTTGCGCTCGATCACAACGCGATTGTGCGCGGGCTTGCAAAAGACCAGCACCAGGCCATCCGGCGGTGTTTCCTCGTAATCAAAGCGGAAAAAGAAATCGGTTTCGTTGAAACCAAAATAGATCGCTTTCCCCGCACGCCCGGACTGGAACATGGCCGTCTGCTGCTGGCGGACATCCAAATAGCCGGAACCCAGCCAGTCATAATAACCCCCGTCGCGCCCGTTCAACACCGGATGGATATAGCTCGCGGGCTTGACATACGCGGACTGCACTCCGCGCTGCCGGATCGGCACTTCCAGATGCTGCGGCACCGGGACCCCGGCCAGGCGGTACACATTTTGCAAATGTTTCCGGAAAAGCCCGTCAAACAAAAGATCGCTGTCGTTCTGAAAATCGGGGCCATACCACCAAAACCAGTCGCTGCCTTCGGCGGCATAAATTTCAAGCCACGCTTCCGCGCGCTTTTTCTCGTCCAATCCCTGACTGATTGCCTGCACTAAAAATTCGCGTGTCTTTGCCAGCCATTCCCATGCCCGGTTCTCCTCCGGGTCGCCAATCCAGATGTCAAAGTCGCCATGGATCCACGAACCCGTGTGCAGCGCGGACGCCTTGGGACAATCCCCCGCTTCGTCAAAATAATCCCCCAGCCGTCGCACGGCCAGTTTTCCGCTGCGCAAAATACCCTCGTAGAAGGTTGACAGGAACTGTTCCCCGCCGTCGGCGAACGCTTCCCACGCATTCTCGCCGTCCAGGGCCAGCAAAACCGCCCCGCTTTTTTCGGGAACCACGTCTGCGAGATGTTCAAGGTGATGAACCAGGTAATCAGCGGAATCGCGGGCTGAGTTCCGCGCCGAGTTGAATCCGATAAAATCCGAGAGTGGCCGCTCGCGGAACATGCCCTTGACCCGCGCTCCCATGCACTCAAATTCCCAGCCTTGAAACAACTCGAGATGATTGACCTTCCGGCTGTTGTGGACCGGATCCAGCGCCAGGCTCCGGAACAGAACCTCCTCGTCCGTGCAAAAATATTCAATCCCCGCCTCGGCGAACAAGGGCAACAACTCGGGAGCCACGGATCCCTCGGACGGCCACAACCCGCGGGCCCGGCGTCCGAATGTTTTTTCATGCAACTCCTGCGCCAGCCGCAGTTGGGCCCTGACATCCTCCGGGGCTGAAAAACGGGGAGGCAATTCACGCCCTGGCATGCAGCGCGTCGCAAAATCTGTGTCATACACCAACGGCATGATCGGGTGGAAAAACGGCGTGGTGGTGATTTCCACGCGGTGTTCTTCCTGCGCCTCGCGGTAAAGTCCGAGCACCTGGCTGATGATTTCGCGGTGGATGTCCAGTACCCGCAATTTTTCCGCCTCGGTGAAATCACGCCCCTTTCTTTTCAATTCGGCCAGTTCCGGGTATCGTTTGCACGCGCTGAAACCGCACCAGACCAGATTGTACCAAACCTGCAGGTCGCGATAATCCTGTTCTGTAAAAAGGGCGGCGCTTTCCGCCAGGGACGCGGGGTTGTATTGCCTTCCGCGCAATTCCAGGAGCTGGAGATAGCGGGGATGCGGCTCGATGCAGGTGGCGCAGTTGATTTTGAAAAAATTGACCAGGATGTTTTTTTTGTCTTCCGTTTCGAGGGCGGAGGCGGGTTTCCGGCTCCAATCCTCCCACAAATCGGACACCTCGCGGCCGGCAAGCTCCTGTAATTGCCGTACCAGGACAGGCGTGAAATTAAAATTCAGGCGTAGTTCGGGATAGCGGCCTGCCAGATCGATCATGTCGAGGTACCCCTTCGCCGCGTGCAGGCGCACCCAGGGCATCAGCGCGGTCCGGGTCAGCGGGTCCACGTAATACGGCTGGTGCATGTGCCAGAGGAAAAGCACATTAATCATCGGTCTTCACCTCCTTCAGGAAGCGCGCCGCCACTTCCGGAAACACCGGGTTGATATAGAAACCGGTTCCAAATTCAAACCCGGCAATGCCGGACAAACGCGGCAGGATTTCAATGTGCCAGCGGAAATCAAACTCGGTCGCCGCCCCGTCTTCGCTTCCGCCCCGCCGGATCGGCGCGGTGTGCAGGATCAGGTTGTAACTGGGCCGCTCCAGGCCGATGCGATAGGCCATCAGGATTTTTTTCAGAATGTCCGCCAGCAGGACAAGCTCATGGTCGGTGCAAAGATGAAAATCCGCGCGCTGCTGCTTGGGCATGATGCAAACCTCAAACGGAAAACGGCAGGCAAAGGGGCAGAACACCGCGTAGCCCGCATTCTCAAAAACCAGCCTTTCGCCCGATTTGATTTCCGCCCGCAGGATATCTTCAAATAGATTCCGGTCTTTCTGGGCAAAATACAGGCTGCTGGCATCGACCTTGTCCTTCATATTCACCGGCACAACCGGCAGGGCAATAATCTGGGAGTGCGGATGCCGGATCGATGCGCCGGCAAAAACCCCGACATTTTTAAACGGCAGGAGATAGCGAAAGCGCAGGTCCCGCATCAAATCCACGATCCGCGCGCGGTAGGCCTTCAACACAAGAACGACGTTTTCCAACGGCTGCTGCTCCAGCTCCAAATCGGGCTTCGGAGTTTCAATCACCACCTCATGCGCCCCGATGGCGTTCATTTTATCGTAAAATCCGACGGCTTCCTTGTTCAACTCGCCCTCCACACGCAACGCGGGGAAACGGTTCGGCACCACCCGCACCTTCCAGCCCGGCCCGTTTGGCGCGGAACCGGGATCACGGATCGCAAAAACCTCCGGCGGCGTGAAGGCCTCGCGGCCTTCGATAAAGGGATCTTCCACTTCCTTGCCGTCATCCGCCGGATGGAAATTGTACTGGATGGGGCGGCGCAGCCGCTCCGGGCTGAACACCACCCATCTTCCGGTCACTGGATCTTTGCGGATTTCAGACATGAATATTATCCGATCAGTTGATGATACACTTTTTCATAAAACGGCACACGCGAATCCCACGAGTCGTTCCGCGACATCCCGTTCTTTTGCAATTGCTCCCAAACCTTCTTTTTTTCAAACGCGGCCAGTGCGCGCCGGATTGCAGCGAGAAAGCTTTCCGGCGTATAGGCCTGGAATTTGAATCCGTCGGCCCCGGTCCCGCCGTCCTGGACCGAATCGCTCAACCCGCCCACATCATGCACCACCGGCACCGTGCCGTAGCGCATGCTGTAAAACTGGTTCAACCCACAGGGCTCAAACCGCGACGGCATGAGAAACAAGTCGCAGCCCGCCTCGATCCGGTGCGCCAGTTTTTCATCAAACCCGATCCGCGCCGCCACCCGGCCCGGGCGTTCGACGGCCAGTTGACGGAACCGGTCCTCCAGCGCCGGGTCTCCCGATCCTAACAAAATAAAACGCGCGCCTTCGTCCAGCAGGGCGGGCAGCACCGACAATATCAGGTCAAACCCCTTTTGCTCCGCGAGCCGTGAGACGCAGCCGAACAGGGGTTTGCCTGCGTCTTCCAGCCCAAATTCCGCCAGCAGGGCTTCCTTGCACTTCCGTTTTCCGCCGGGATTTTCCGCGGAATAATTCGCCTCAATCCAGGAATCGCTTTCCGGGTTCCATAAATCGGCATCGATCCCGTTCAGGATTCCCGTCAGGTCACCGGTCCGCGCCGTCAGGGCGCCGTTCAACCCGCAGCCGAATTCCTCCTCCTGAATCTCGCGCGCATAGTTCGGACTCACAGTGGTGACAGAATCAGCAAGCAGAATGCCACCTTTGAGCAAATTCAGGCGCCCATAGTATTCATAGGAGTGCGGCTGGAAAAAATCATCCCCCAGCCCGGACGTCTCGAAACTTCTTGCTGGAAATATCCCCTGATAGGCCAGGTTGTGGACCGTCAAAACCGTCTTATACGGCAGTTGCCAGGCCCGCACCAGGCCGGGAATCAAGGCCGTCTGCCAGTCATTGGCATGCAGGATTTCCGGCAACGGTTCCAGGCATTCCGCCAGGCCCGTCACCGCCTTGCAAAAAAATATAAACCGCGCCGCGTTGTCGAAATAATCCCCGCTGTCCGTGCCATACAACGACCCGCGGTCGAAAAACTCGTCCCGCTCCACCGCGAACAACGTGACCCCGTCCCGCGTCACCCCTTCCCAAATCCTCGCCGGCAACGGCCCCTCCTCCATCTCAACTTTCACCGAGAGTTCGGTTGGCGCCAATTCTTTGAGTGATTCCCTGAGTTCACGATACAGCGGCACGACAATCGACACGCTGTGCCCGCGCGCGCGAAGCACCGCGGGCAGCGCCGCCAGCACGTCCCCCAGCCCGCCGGTCTTGGCATGGGGCGTCACCTCGCTTGCTGCGAATAAGATATTCATCTGAAAAACTTTTGTTTATCCTCTGCTCATGCCTTCCAAAACCGACCTGTCCGCCATCCTGCTCCGACTGATGGCACAACCCGGATATCAACCATTAAACGAAAATCAGTTGGAACGTAAACTTAAACTTTCCGAGCAGCGCCGGAAAGAACTCCCTTCTTTGCTCCAAAAACTCGAGCTCGACGGCCAAATCGCCCGCATCCGCAAGGATTGCTGGGTGCTGCCCCAGGAGGCCGAACTGGTCACCGGCGTCATCAATTTTAACGAAAAGGGCTTCGCATTCCTCATCCGCGAGGACAAGGGCGAGGACCTCTACATCGCTGCGGAAGACACCGGAACCGCCATGCACCAGGATGTGGTCGTGGCGCGCATCCAACCCGCCGTCCGCGGAGGCCGCTTCGCCGATAAAAAACAGGCCCGCGTCATTCGCATCCTCAAACGCCGCCGCACCACACTGGTCGGCACGCTTGAAAAATCCGGGCGTTTCTATTATGTGGTCCCTTCCGACAGGCGCTACATCCAGAACGTCTATGTCCCCCAGCCCTCGCCCCAAGATACGGTTCCTAACGTCCAAATAGATGATAAGGTTGTTGTCCGGCTGGAGGAATGGACCTCCCGCCACCTCAATCCCGAGGGCGTCATTATCGAACGCCTTGGCCGCACGGGCGATCCCGGCCTCGATATTCTTTCCATCATCCGCAAACATGAGCTCCCGGACGAGTTTCCCTCCGCTGTGCTGGCCGAGCTGGCCTCGTTCCAGAAACCCGAAGGCGATGCCAAGGCAGACGATTTGGCCGAACGGCTCGATCTCCGCCACGATTTCATCATCACCATCGACCCCGATACGGCCAAGGATTTCGACGACGCCATTTCCGTGCGCCGCATGGGACGAGACCTGTGGGAGGTCGGCATCCACATCGCCGACGTTTCGCATTATGTCAGGCCGGGCAGCGAACTCGACAAGGAGGCCGCCAAACGCGGCAACAGCGTTTATCTCGTCAATCAGGTGATTCCCATGCTGCCGGAGGAACTTTCCAACGGCCTCTGCTCACTCAACCCGCATGTGGACCGGTTGACATATTCCGTCATGGCCACCCTCGACCAGACCGGCCACCCGCGCAATTGGAAGATCACCCGCTCCATCATCCATTCCAAACACCGTCTCAGCTACCAGCAGGCCTTCACGCGCCTGCAGCGCAAGCCCCAGGACGCTCTCGACACGTTCCTGCACGACGCCTGGAAAATCGCGTCCGTCCTGCGCTCGCGCCGTTTTGCGGGAGGCGCGCTCGACCTCGAAATGCCCGAGGTCAAGGTGTATTGCGACGAGCAGGGCCGCCCCACGTCCATCCAAAAGGTCGAGAACGACATCTCGCACCAGTTGATCGAGGAGTTCATGCTGCTGGCGAACGAGATTGTCGCCACCGATTTGAAGAGGTCCTCCAAGCCCGCCATTTACCGCATTCACGAGTCTCCCGACCCGGAGAAGCTGCTGGAGTTGCGTGAGATTTTAAAAATCCACGGTGTCAAGGTGGGCGATATGACCCAGAAGCGCGAAGTGCAGAAGGCGCTCAAACTCATCGAAGGCCTGCCCGAACAACACGCGCTGAAGGTTGCCGTCCTGCGCTCATTCAAGCGCGCGATCTACGACACCCGCCCCATCGGCCATTACGGCCTGGCGAAATCCAATTACACCCACTTCACCTCGCCCATTCGCCGCTACTCCGACCTGATCGTGCATCGCGCCCTGGCCTTGAAAAAGAAAGGCCTGGGCTATCCCTCGATGGACGAACTGACAAAACTGGCCAAATACATCAGCCAGACCGAACGCAGCGCCGCCGAGGCCGAGGAAGAATCGATCCGGTTGAAAAAGTTCGAATTCTTCGCCGCCCAGTTGAATGCCGCGAAGCCGCAAAGCTTCCCCGCCATCATCATGGACGTGCAGAATTTCGGCATGTTCGTCGAACTGCCCGATTTTCTGCTCAGCGGGCTGGTGCATGTCTCGGCCATGAAGGACGACTTTTATTATTACGACGAACGCAGCCGCGGATTTGTCGGCAAAAAAACCAGGCGCAAATACACCATCGGCCAGACCGTCAAGGTCCGCGTCGAACGGATCGACCCGCTCAAACAGCAGATCGACTTCCGGCTGGGCTAAAGGCAAAGACAAACGATTCACCTCAGAGGCGCAGAGAACGCGGAGTGGGAATACAATTTTAGGTTGGCGCCATCTGCCTCTATTCCCCTGAAAAGGAGGAAGACAAGGGGGTTGGTGTTATCTCCGAAAAATACAAAGAATGCTGTTTCGGCCCAAGGACGCTTTCGCGCTCGCGACGCATGTCGGAGTTCGCGGCCAAACGTGTTTCAGCTTTCAGACCTTCCCGTTCTTTGCGGTCTTCCTGTAAAATTGTCTCTCTTTGTGGTTTAATCCAACTCACCGCCTCATGGCTGTGATGCCAACGCCTCTTGGATCGTTTTTACCGGCAGAAATAATTCAAGTTCGTTGGACGGCAAAGGAACAAAGCCAAACTGCTCATAGTAGCGTTTGGCTTCCGCGTCTTTGGCATCGACAAACAGGCCAATCCCGCCCGCCATGTTGAAAATCCCAATAAACTTCCCCATTGCCGCAACCAGAAGTGCTTTCCCGATGCCTTGCCGTTGATATTCTTTGGCAACCGCCAATCGCCCAAGCCTGACAGCCGACACATCACGCGGCAGTTTCCGGGCTTCTTCCGCCGAAAGCGATTCCGATTTTATCTGGCAGAGATTGAGGGAGAAAAATCCCACGATAGGCTTCGGCACGGATGCTCCCTCATCCACCAAAACAAATGTCCGTGAAATTCCGCGCTCCGCATGTTGGCGCGCCGTTTGTTTCAAAAACAGATTGAGCGGTTCATTCCCGCAGTCGAACCCGTCCCTGTCATGAGACTTCGACAGCAGTTCAATTTTACGCACGTACCGTGCCTTTGAACGCTTTTACCGCGTCCTTGAGACGCTTGTTGGGTTTCGGCGGATTGTCGAGCAGTGAAAAAACTTTCCACGCGTCCTTCTGCGAAAGGCGAATGAGCGATTCCCGTTCAATCACCCGCTGCGCCTCCTGATATGCCGTTTGCACAACGAACTGGTTGACGGTCGCCCCCAAAAGCTCCGCCGCCTGTTCCAGAGTTCCGCGCACACTGTCCGAAACGCGGGCCGTGATCCTCTTGCGAGGTTCTTCAATTGCATGCCCCATGAACAGATGGTGCCACTTTGTCACCGGCTTGTCAACCCTGTTCCAGTTTTCAAACCTTCCTGTTCTTTGCGCTCTTCCTGTATAAATATACTTTCTTATCCGTATTCATCCGTGGTTATCCGTGGTTTAAAATGTTTTCTTGCGTCTTTGCGCCTCATGCCCTTTACGTTAAATGTTGTTCCCTTTTTTATAGACAAAACAAGCGGCCTGATGCGTCATGGCTGTGATGGTACCCAACCCGCTGGAACAGGTTTACGACCGGCATGCCGGGGCTTTGTTTGCTTTTTTGCTGAACCTGACCTGCTCCGAACCTGACACCCGCGATTTGTTGCAGGAGCTTTTTCTCAAGCTGGCCCGGAAACCCGGATTACTGGCAAAAGCCCAAAACGAACGCTCCTTTCTTTATCGCACAGCCCATAATCTGTTCATCGACCACTACCGGCGCAAGCGAAGCCGGGAAGATCGCCACGAGACCGCTTCGGAAGAGATTACTTTGTTGTTTGAAACCCCGGTTGAAAACGCTCTGGACCCGGTGGAAATAGAATCCGCACTCAGTCAATTGCCGGAAGATCAACGCGCCGTACTCCATTTGAAAATCTGGGAAAACTACACGTTTCAACAAATTTCCGAAGTATTGGAGATCTCGCTCAACACGGCGGCCAGCAGGTATCGTTATGCTTTAGACAAATTGAGAGAACATCTGCGTCCTGTTTATGAGCAACGAAATGACTGACGACCTCGAACAACAGTTGCAACGCCTGCGCTTTCGCCCGCTGCCAACGGCCTGGCGGCGCGAAATCCTGGCTGCTGCGATTCCGGAAAAGTCACAAAGTCCAAGCTCCTTTTTAAGTTTTTTCTACCCTGGGCACTATGCAACGGCTGCACTGGCCGCTCTCTGGCTTTTGATCTTTGCCTTTCACTTCACGACACCTGACGTGCCCAGGCCATCCGGTCCGGGCATTACAATCGCCCAATTCAAAGCCATCCAGTTTGAACGCGAATGGGCCATCGCCCAACTGCAGGAACCTGAACTCCGCATCGAAGGGAATCGAATTTCCGCCCCGCTGCACCGACCCAGATCCTAAACATCCAAACCCAGCTAAGCCTAACCCTATATTCGTTTATGAAACTTAAAAAATGGTTGCGCCGACTTCTCATCGGCTTTTTATTCTTCGCCACGTTCATCGCTCTCTTTTGCGCCGAGGAAGACTGGCGCGGTGCCCGGGATTGGACGCGTGTGGAAAAGGAACTGCGTGCCCGTGGAGAGCCGCTGACCCTGGATGAAATCCTGCCCGCCTCCATTCCCGACGACGAAAACGTGGCTGCCGCGCCGATTTTCAAGGAACTCTGGGCCGACGAAAAAAAAGCCCGCTTATCCCAGTTGAAACTACCAAACCCATCGGAAGGACGTCCTCCGATTCTCGGCGACAGCATGACCGGCGCACGCGTGGATCTGGTCGGTTGGCAAAAACTTTTGACCGGAAAAAATGATCCCAAAACAGCAGGCGCAGATATCCTTGCCACTTTGTCCAAATACGACCCGATTTTGCAGGATTTGGATCAGGCCCTGCAGCGCCCCAAGGTTTTGTGGCCCATGAATCGTGACAGGCCTTTCGAGACACGAATACCCTATTTGAACAGCACTGTTGCCACCAGCCAACTCTTGATTTTAAAAAGTGACGCTGCCTTGTCCGTCGGCAAATCGGACCTTGCCTTATTGAATCTAAAACGGATTTATCGTTTAAACCGAGCGGTGGACAACGGTGTCCTGATAAGCCATCTGGTCGCTCTAATCGGGAATAATATCAGCCTACTAGTTGTCCAAGAAGGGATTACCACCCATTGTTGGTCGGAAATGCAACTTGTGGAAATTCAAGGAATGTTGCTGTCGGAAGATTTTCTCTTCTCGTACAAAGAAGCCCATCGCCTGGAACGGGCTTCTTTTAACCGCATGATCCTGATTGTTGACAGTAATATAATATATCTGCTGACTGCACTGGGAACCAATGAAACAAACCATACCGATTCCAAATATGCTGACTTTTGTTTGAAAATACTACCTAAGGGTTGGCGCGATCAGGACCGGGCATTTTTCAACCAAACCATACAAACATATTATCTCGATCCTGTTGATCCAAAATTACAGCGCGTCGATTCGTTGAAAATCCAACCCGGTGAAGTCTATATAAGTAATGAGTTTAGATTCTGGCCTCGATTGCTTGGCTATCGCCTACTTAGCTCGCTTGCTTTGCCAAGCTTGAATGGTGTTATTCGAAAGACCGCTCAGATCCAAACCCAAATCAACTTGGCGGCTGTCGCCTGCGGCCTGGAACGCTACCGCCTTGCTCATGGCAAGTTGCCGGATTCTTTGCAGGCGTTGGTTCCGAATTACATCCCCCAACTACCTCACGATTTGATCACGGGCGCAGCTCTGCACTACAACCGCGTCAGCGACCAGGACTACATCCTCTATTCCACCGGCTGGGACGGCAAAGACGATGGCGGCGTTTTTTACAAAAAGCACAAAGAACAAGGAGATTGGGTCTGGGCTTCCAGGCCGGATTTGTATAAAATCAAAGAATAACGGTCATGACCTTCGTCGATCTCCTGATCAAACTCGCCAAGCGATCCCCAATTTTCATCCCGCTGTTCTTGGCGGCTGGCTTCCTTTTGGCAAAAGGCGCCATCCTCTTTGTTTTTCTGGCTTTCGCACTGGGCATTCCAGCGGCCATTCTCATTGCCCATCCCATTGCCGAATATTTAGGGGAGTTCGCGGGCAGGCTTTACATGCCCATTACCAAAGTCACCCCTCAGCCACTTTGGTATCTGGTCGAATACCTCCTCGAAAAGGAGCGCTATGAAGATGCGTTGGAGGAATACAACAAGATCCTCCATTACCATCCGCAGGAACTCAGGGCTCATCTCGGACGCCTCGAACTTTTAATCGTTCATTATCGCGATTTCGATGCCGCGCAAAAAGCCTTTCGCAACAGCCTGAAAAAACTCAAGGAGCCCAAAGACCGGGATGCCCTGACCGCTTCTTACAATTCATGGATGGAACAAAGCCAAATGCATCTTTACAGGAAGGACGCGAAGGACATAAAGGGTTGAAAAAGTAAAAGGCTAAACACATTTTTGACAGGATTTACAGGATGGACAGGATAAATACCCGCAATCACTTTTTTGCGTGTTTTGTTCGCACACGGGACGAATCCGTCCTCTGGCGGACGCCTTCTCGCGGACAACAAAACCCCCGTGTCTTCCCCCTTTTCAGGGGGATAGATACAGCAGGTGCTAATCCAATAATGGTTTCGTCTTCCTTTGCGCCGCGTCTTCGCGTGAGAACTGTTTTTATTTCAACTTTCAAGACCTTCCCGTTCTTTGCGGTCTTCCTGTAAAACTGTGTTTTCTTATCCGTATCCATCCGTTTTATCCGTGGTTCCATTCAAGTTTTAAGTTTATAAGTCTTAAGTTTTAAGCTTCCGTTTTCCCATCTCGCATATCTGTGTAATCTGCGGATAGAAATGCCTTCTGCGTCTTGGCGTCTTATGCCCTCCGCGTTAAACCTTGTTTTTCCAGCATCGACAAAGCCCTAGGCCGGGTTATTTTTGCGCCCATGAACGAAAGCCTCCGTTTCATCGCCCTCCTGCTTCTGACAACCGCCCTGTCCGTGCTTGCCATATCCGGCTCGCAAGCAGCCACCATGGAATATGAAAACCGTCCGGCCACCGGCGGTGACAAAAAGGAAGCCGGCTGCATCTTCTTCGGCTCCGACGCCGTCCGGGTCGATAACAACGACAGTGACACTCCGAGCTCGGTCATTTACCAGGCAGAAACCGATGTGCTGTTAATGCTGGACCACAAAAACAAAACCTACACCCAAACCACCAAGGCCGAACTTGACAAGCTCGCACAAAAAACATCCGAGGCGCTCAGCGCTATCGACAAACAAATGGCCTCGCTTCCTCCCGAACAGCGCGCCGCGGTGCAAAGCATGATGGGCTCGCAACTCTCGGCCCTCAAACAGCCGCAGCCCACAGCGAAACTCACCTGGAAAAAAGCGGCCTCGGGAGAGAAAATCTCCGACTGGACCTGCGACCGCTATGAAGGCCGGAAAGGCGAATCGCTGGAGGAGGAAGTCTGGACAACCCCAGTCGCATCCCTGGGAATTCCAACAACCGAGATGCAGACGTTCCAGAATTTTACGGCTTTTTTCTCGGACGTGTTTTCAAAATTTCTCCAGGGAGTCGGCAGCCATTTCCCTGCCTTCTCCAATTTAAAACTCGAGAAGGACGACGGCTTTGACGGTTTCCCTGTCAAGTCCGTCAGCTACAAGGACGGCAAGGCTTCTGAAATCTGGCAGGTGACACGGCTCGACAACAAACCGGTTGCGGTCACAAAATTCGCATTGCCGGACGGATATAAAAAGGAAGTTCTCGCAGTGCCAGGGCAATGGTAAAATTCAAACGTCGCTCCCCATTTCCCCGGCTGCGCATGATTGGTTCCACAGCACTTCCATCCCGCCGCTTTCCATGAATCACACGAAACGCATCAATATCGGCGCCAACTGGAGCCCGGCTTACGATCCCGAGATCCGGAAATATTATCAAAAGATCGGGGCCACAACCACCGAGAGTTATGTCAAATGGATCGATCTGGAGCCTGAGCGGAACCAAATCAGCTTCAAGCGTTACGACCGCGAATTGGAACGCCTCGGGCGTTATGGCGTCAAGTGGCAGCCGTTCCTGATCTGTGGTCCGTGGTATTCGGTGCCCTACTGGTACAAGGAAGGAAGGGACAGTCATTTCTTCAAGTGCCTCGAACATGGGAAGGATTCCGGCATCCAGTCCATCTGGAACGAAAAGTTCAAGGCGCCGACCCGCCGCTTCCTCCGGATGTTTCACGATCATTATCAGGACAGGGATGATCGTCTCGACTCGATCCTGCTAGGCATCAGCGGCGATTACGGCGAAGCGATTTATCCGTGCATCGGCAATTTTGACGGCCAGTATCACACCCATCGCGGCTTCTGGTGTGCGGACGAGCATGCCATCCGCGATTTTCAAAAGCATTTCCGCAAAAAATTCAGGACAATCCGAAGACTGAATGCGCGCTGGGGCAGCTCGTATGCGAATTTTCGCGCGATGCGGCCGTTCCTGCGCAAGGACGCCCCCTCCCGCCGCGCCATGGTCGATATGGTCTATTGGTACCGCGAAGCCATGCTCAAGCATGCCGAGTTCTGGATCCAGGAGGCCCGCAAGCTCTGGAAGACGAAGGACATTTACCTCTGCATGGGCGGCGACGGCTCCGCCGAGGAGGGCCAGCATTATACCGCCGCGGCCAGGCTCTGCGCCAAATACAAGGTGGGCATCCGTGACACCAACTCACGGGACAATTTCCGGTTCCTGAATACATACCAATGCCCCACTGCGGTCGCCACGAACTATTACAAAACCTATTGCGGTTTCGAATCATCGCACGGATCGACCCCCAAATTCATCGTGGCGCGGATATTTGCCTTTATCATTAGTGGCGCCAAAGAGTTTCATGAATACAGTTTCCAGAACAAGAAGGATGTTGTGAAATATTTTCGCCGCTTCCGCAAATGGATGGACCTCCGCTTCCGCCGCAAAGTCGATGTGGCGGTATTTTCATCCGAAGCCTATGTCAACTGGGTGCATGAACACGCAACCGCCTGGGACATCAAGGAATTCCCCTGGGGGCTGCCCAAAAGGCCCCATGCCCTTTTCGACAAGCTGCGCTACCATTTTGATTTTGATCTGGTGAACGACTCGTTGATCCGCGACGGCATTCTGGACCGCTACAAGGCCCTGATCGTGCCGGGTTTTACCATCATCGAAGATGATATACTCAAGCTCATTCGCAGGCGAGCCAAGGCCGGGCACAAAACCATCATCTACGGGCCCAATCAACTGGAAACTGTCGCCGGAAAAGACATCCAGATCGCCCATGCGGAACCGGTTGCGGCCCCGGGCAAGCTGCTGGCTTCACTGCGGCAGCTTAACATCCCTGTAAAAGCTAAAAGAGACGGTATCTTCGAAGTGCCCGACCGTTGCGGCCGTACCCTTTGCTATGACGAAAGAAAGGACCGGATTTACTGGAAGAGGCCCTAACCTTCTATTAAAGTTCTGAGTCCAGGGCCTCTGTCGCTTCCTCGGCGTTCCCCGTCGCCTCTTCCGGATTGATGCCAAAATCCCTCATGACCTGATTGTAAAGTACTGTGAAATCATATTGCGCCAGCAATTGCACCCTGCTGATGGGCACCCCTGCGGCATTAAGAACCGAATCCACAAATTCATCATGCTCCGCATTGCCTGCTTGTTCGGGACCGGCATCATCAAGTTCGATAACGCCAAGCGTGGTCAGATCATCGATTCGCAGACAGACAAAATCCAGGCGCTTCCGGGTAAGCCGGTTGAAGGTGTTCTGCCATTCGCTTTTATTGCGCAGGGTCTGCGGTCGGACAACATCCGCAAGCCGTACCTTTGGACAGATGATTGCCGCCTGATCGAACAATTGTACAAGATGCACATAAAGATAGGCTTCCTCCGGCGTCATGAGCGCTGGAGCCGGTTCATAGCCGGGACGGCCGGCTCCGTCTGGAAACATCTGCCCGGAATCGGCAAGAGCGTTGCGCGCTTTATTTGATGCGTTCACGGCAATCACGATGATGCCGGCCAAAACCAGCAGTCCTATAACCGCCGCCACAAAAATTGTAATCGGATCCGTCATTTTATTTGCTCCTCAAATCCCACAACGGCCAACTGAACCCCTTAACACTTAATATATATGAAATTTCGCGCCAAGCGCAAGTCCACCAGGACTTCAGATTGTTACAATAGCCGTTTATTTTCGGATTCGCGATATGAACCGGATTGCCCTTTGTTAATCCGACTGCTACAGTAGCCTATGAATCTTTCCAAACGCGGCGAATACGCCCTCCGGGCGCTTATTGCCTTGGGTATTGCACAAAGTACAGGCCGCGAGCTGGTTCCGCTTCGTGAACTTGCAAAAAACGAGAACATTCCGGGCAAATTTCTCGAACAAATCCTCATTCAGCTTCGTGAGAATGGCTATGTGCAAACGAAGAGGGGCAAGCTGGGTGGTTATTTTTTGGCCAGGCCCATGGACAACATCTCCATTGGCCAGGTGGTACGTCTGATCGACGGACCACTGGCCCCCATAAGTTGCGTCAGTCAAACAGCTTATAAAAAATGCTCCTGCCCGGATGAAGCCAACTGCGGCCTTCGGATATTGATGTTGGATGTTCGAAACGCGATTGCCAATATTTTGGATCGTTACACCTTGGCCGACTCGGTATCGGCGACACTTTCGAAAAAAGCGAGCCCGGCGAAATAAAATACTAGACAAAGTCCATAGATTTAATGTAGTTTTAATCTATATCAATTTAATAGTATTTTAAATCGCCATGAATGACCTTGCAAACGAACAAAAAAACGGCCTTTCCGCGCAGGAAGCAGAGATCCTGCGCGCGGTCCGCGGCCTCCATTACGGCAGCGTGATCGTCACGGTCCACGAACACCGGATCGTTGAAGTCAGCCGACAGGAAAAAATCCGTTTTCAGCCCACACCCGGAAAAAAAATTTAGGCAGGCTTACCCCACCAGACCACTGGAGCACGAACCAAGAAAATTGAAATTCCACCGGACCACCGGCGAGCAAACCAAAAGACAATAAAGTCGATTACAAGGAGGAATATTCAAATGAAACAACAATTGATTAAATGGAGTCTGGCCGCCGGTCTTGCGCTGATAAGCGCTACATCGAACGTACGGGCTGATGGCGGCGATGTCGGCCCTCTCGTGGACCTGCTCGTTGAAAAAGGCGTTCTCACTTCCCAGGAAGGATTGAATGCGCGCGATGAATTGCTCAAAGACTACAAATCCACCGGAGGCGGCATTTTGTCCGTAGGCTCACCGGCAGTCAAAGGACTGAAGCTCTACGGGGACGTGCGCCTGCGCTATCAATGGGACAAAACCGCCATCAACACCGGCTACACAGGTTCCAAAGCGGGCGGTATCGTCAACGATATTCAGGAGCGCAACCGCAATTTGTACCGGGTGCGTTTGGGCGCCGAGTATCTGTTCACTGACAACTTCAAGGCGGGCGTACGCCTGGCCACCAACGCGGGCGGCAACCACAACAGCGCCAACGCCGACTTTGGTACAGGCGCCAAATCCTGGCCTGCCAACAACTCGGTGTTTGTGGACCTGGCTTATCTGACCTGGGACAAAGCCTTCGGGCAGGACTGGTTGAGCCTGACAGCGGGACGCCAGTTGCAGCCGCACAACATCCTCAACGGCTGGACCTGGGACAGCGACATCAATCCCGACGGCGGACTGATCAAACTCGGCAACTTCCATCCCTTCAGCAAGGATTTCACCGTTGGTTCCACCCACGGCATTTATGTCTGGGGCGATCAGGCCACGGCCGACAATACATTTACGTCCAGCACGTTCAGCAGTGGGCAAAACACCTCCAGCGATCCCTTCCTGTTTGTCAATCAGGTAGATCTCGCTTACAAGTTCAGCGACAGTTGGAACCTTCGCGTGTCTCCAGCCTTCGTGAACGGAGCCGGTGACAGCTCGACCAAGACCAACAACAACGTCAATCCCGGCTGGAGCGATGCCGCTGCGTTTGACATCAACTACCTGAACGTGTTTCTGGTCGATGCGGCTCTGGACACGCCATTCTTCCTGAACAACAGCAAAGGCAAGTTTTACGGGGAATATGGCGTGAACCTCACGGCTTCAGAATTTGCCGCTCACTATAACAACAATAACAATAGCGGCAATACCCTGGGCCAGGATGGACGCAATCAGTTCTTCCTTGCCGGCTACCAAGTCAGCGGTGGCGGACAAAAGGGCAAAGGCAAAGGCGGCTGGGCCTTGGACGGCACCTATGCCTACTATGAAGCCTATTCGTGGACCGGCGCTCTGATTGACTCGGACTTCAACAGCAATTCGCTGAACGGACAGGGCTTCGGCATCAAAGCCAGCTACAACTTCACCGAGAACATCACCGGTTCCCTGAACTGGCGCCACAGCGAACAGATCGACAACAACATTGTCAACGTCAGCCAGGTTCTGCCGACCGGCGGCACCACAAAAGGCGGCTTCTCCAACACGGACCTGGTCCAGGTTGACCTGGTCTGGAAGTTCTAAATTCCCAATTTAATGCTAGACTTCAAACCATAACCAAAAACCAAAATGGAACCCTACATATGAAATTATCAAACCTGACAAAAATCAGCCTCCTGCTCGGAGCCGCCCTTCTGGGCGGCTTAGCCGGGAGCCAGCTCCAAGCAAAAGAAATCAAACTCCTCAACGTCTCGTACGACCCCACACGCGAACTCTACGTCGATATCAACAAAGCATTCGCCGAATCCTGGAAAGCCAGGACCGGAGACACTGTCACCATCGACCAGTCGCATGGCGGCTCGGGCAAGCAGGCCCGCGCGGTCATTGACGGCCTCGAAGCCGACGTGGTCACGCTGGCTTTGGCCTATGACATCGACATCATCGGGAAGAAAAAAAATCTGCTGTATGCCGATTGGCAGAAAAAATTCCCGGAAAACAGCTCGCCCTACACCTCAACCATCGTGTTTCTGGTTCGCAAGGGCAACCCGAAGGGCATCAAGGATTGGGATGACGTGGTCAAGCCCGGAATCTCGGTCATCACACCCAATCCCAAGACTTCCGGCGGCGCGCGCTGGAACTTCCTGGCGGCTTGGGCTTATGCGAGGCACAAATACGGCGATGACATCAAAGCCCAGGAGTTCATCACCAAGCTCTACAAAAATGTGCCGGTGTTGGATTCCGGCGCCCGAGGCTCAACGACCACATTTGTCCAACGCGGAGTCGGCGACGTGCTGCTGGCTTGGGAAAACGAGGCCTTCCTTTCCATCAAGGAGTTTGGCGCTGACAAGTTTGAAATTGTGACGCCGTCCCTCAGCATTTTGGCGGAGCCTCCGGTGGCAATCGTCGATAAAATCGCCGAAAAACACGGAACCACCGAAGTGGCCAAAGCCTACCTCAACTTCCTTTATACGGAACAGGCCCAGGACCTCATCGGCAAGAATTTCTACCGTCCGCGTTCCGCGCAAGCCGCAGCCAAATACGGAAAACAATTCCCCCAACTGAAACTTGTGACCGTGGATGGCGAGTTTGGCGGCTGGCAGAAGGCTCAAAGCGGTTACTTTAACGACGGCGGAGTCTTTGACAAAATCTACCAACCCTAACATCTAACTTGTTCCACTGGCGGCGGGGCATGCGCCTGCATGCCCCGCTTCACGGGAAAAATCAACTAAACCAACCCAAAAGGATTTATGCCCATACAAACTGACGTTCTGGCAACCATCGGACGCACCCCTCTCATCAAACTCAACCGCATCGCAAGGGACGTGGACGCCACCATCGCGCTCAAGGCGGAATTTTTCAACCCGCTCGGCAGTGTCAAGGACCGCATCGGCGCCGCAATGATCCAGGCCGCCGAAAAAAGCGGCCAACTAACACCAGGCACCACAATCATCGAACCCACCTCCGGCAACACCGGAATCGCACTGGCCTTCGTGGCTGCGGCACGCGGCTACAAACTGATCCTCACCATGCCGGAAAGCATGAGCCTGGAACGGCGCACCCTGCTCGCCCTGCTTGGAGCGCAACTGGTGTTGACTCCCGCAGGCGAAGGCATGAAAGGCGCAATCACCCGCGCGCAACAATTGCAAAAAGAAACCGCGAATTCCTGGATTCCGCAACAGTTTGAAAATCCGGCCAATCCGGAAATCCATCGCACCACCACGGCCGAGGAAATCTGGGCCGACAGCAACGGCAAGGTCGATGTTTTGATTTCAGCCGTCGGCACCGGCGGGACTATTACCGGCGTCAGCGAGGTGATTAAATCCCGCAAACCCTCGTTCAAGGCGATTGCCGTCGAACCCAAGGACTCGCCGGTCATCACGCAAACCCGCGCCGGCGAACCCGTCAAACCCGGCCCTCACAAAATCCAGGGCACTGGCGCAGGCTTTGTGCCAAAAAATCTGAATCTGGATGTTGTGGACAGCGTGATCACCGTCAGCAACGAAGATGCGATCTCCACCGCGCAGCGTCTGGCGAAGGAAGAAGGCCTGCTCGTCGGCATTTCCACCGGCGCGAATGTATGGGCCGCCCTGCAAGCCGCCGCAAAGCCGGAAAACAAGGGCAAGCTGATCGTAACCATCGGATGCAGCACCGGCGAACGCTATCTCAGCACCGCGCTGGCCGAAGAAGCCCGCAAGGCTGTTACGACTTGATCCGTATATGATCCGAATCCTCAACAAACGCAAACGGATTTTGGCTCAACCCATCCCGCGCCTCGCGATGAAAAAAAAGAATCAGACCCCTGGCGGCAACACGAGCCGCCAGGGATTGCTGTCCGGCCTGAAGGACCGCCGTTCCGTGCAGGATTTGATCGCTCCTCTGGCAAAAGCCTGCCAGAGATCCGGCTGCCTGTTCCATGCGCCGTTGGAACCCTTTGAACTGGGCAATCTGGTTTATCGCATGCCGCGTTTTGCGTTTATCGGGCCGGGCTCTGGCGGAAGCTACTACAAGCGGCTCGGCCTCTTCGCCGGCCTGCATGGCGATGAAATTGCGGGCCCGCATGCCATAGTGGAATTTTTGCGCCAGCTTGAAGCCTCCCCCCTTCTCGGCAAAGGATGGGAAATCTTCGCCTACCCGGTATGCAACCCCAGCGGCTTTGAAGACAACACGCGCTTCTCCCGCCGTGGCGTGGATTTAAACCGCTTGTTTTGGAAAAAATCGCGCGAGGCCGAAGTGCAGATTCTCGAGGATCAGATCGGAGGAATGCAGTTTGACGGCATCATTTCCCTGCATGCCGACGATTCGAGCGACGGAATTTACGGCTTTGCCCGCGGCGCGGAGATTACGCGCGATGTTCTGGAACCCGCCCTCGAAGCCGCCAGCGCCATTATCCCCCGAAACAACAACAGGCGCATCGACGGATTTGACGCTGAAAACGGAATCATCAGCAAATGCTACAGTGGCGTGTTAGGCGCGTCGCCATCCGCGCAGCCCCGACCCTTTGAAATCGTTCTCGAAACGCCCCAACTGGCCCCGCTCAAAACACAGGTCGAGGCCCACGTCACCGCCTTGCTCACGTTGATCGCCGAATACCCGAAATTCATTTCCTACGGGCAGGATTTATAACCACACGGCCATGCCCGCTTTTTCACAGCTTTCTTCACCGCTACCGGAAAACTGGTGTTCAACCCAACCCATCCGCAGGCTGAATCGGTCAGGCCGTACCCGCCCGCAAAATCAAGGAACACCCATGAACTCCAAAACATTGAACATCCTCCAACACCTGCCGGTCCCGGCAGCGCAGGCCCCGTACACGCAGGAAGTCGATCAATTGCTCCATCCCCTGCGCAAATTCACCCTGCTCGAAAATGGCGTGCAGGACAGCCCCATCACCACCGTTTCCGACGGCAAACGTTTCCATATCGAACGATTTGTCTTTATCGGCCCGGATTCCGGCCATCAGCCCATTCGTCTTGGGATATTTGCCGGAATTCGCGGTCAGGACCGGCACAGCCCCGCTGCGGCCGTCCGCTTCCTGCACGACCTGGTGGCATCGCCCGAACTGGCCACCGGCTTCCATATCTATTTTTATCCCGTTGCCTATCCACATGGATTCAACAACCACCAGCCGGGTCTTGGCGCCGGCAAGGATCTTTTCCAGCTCCTCTGGAAAGATTCGCCCCTGCCCGAACCCTATCTGCTGGAACGCGAGCTGGCTGTCATCCAGTTTCATGGCATTCTCTCGCTCCTGGGCTTAAGCAACTTGTCAGGCGTTTCATTGCAACTGCACGGAGTCTGGAGCAGCCTGCAAACCACCGTGGTCCAGCCGGCTGTCCATGCCGCTTCCAGGTTCCTTCCGCTTGCCCAGTCGGGCGACTGGACGGCATCCCAGAAAATCTCGCTGACAACGGGAGGCGATCTCAACCCGAGGCCCTTTGAAATTTCAATCAAGGTACCCCGCGAAACCGCGCCCCGGACGCAAATCAACGCGTACCGCGCCGCACTGCACGCCATCCTGCAACATTACCGCGCCGTCATCTCGCATGCGCAGCATATCTGAAAAACAATCTACGATGAGTCTGCAAATACTTCCAAAAAACAATTCCCGGGCCGGTACCCGGAAAAGCGCGGCAAAATTAATCCGAAGTGCGTCACACACCCCGCTCGGCGAGGTTCGCTACCATGTGGAAAGCGGCATCTGCCGCGGCGTCTGGATCGATGGCGTGTACGTCCGCGTCCACCGCGATGGACGAATGACGCTTGAAAGTTGAATAACAACGAATACGCCAGGGAAACCAGAAACACGATTTCGCCACAAAAGAACACAAGGGAAACAAAGGGGAATATCCACTTGAACCACGGATGGACGCGGATCAACACAGATGAAAACACAAGCAGGTTCTCACGCAGAGACGCAAAGGCGCAGAGGAAAACTAAAATAAACCCGAAACTTCAATACAAGCCGCATCGTTCCATCTGCCTCAATTTGCGTAATCCGCAGATGCGGATGCGTTTCTTTGCGTCTTCGCGCCTTGCGCCCTCTTGCTCGCGACGGATTGTCGGGGTTGCGTTAAAAAATCCTGTACCCGTTGAAATATCTTTAAAATCCGACCTGTTTGAAATTGTGTCCGCATTCACTTGCTCACAATATGCCTAAGAACCATGACGTTGAAAAAATACAAACACCGCCGGGTGCTCCCCGGTTACGGCCTGACGATGGGGTTTACCCTTCTGTACCTGTCGCTGCTGATTCTCATTCCTCTGGCTGGGGTCTTTTTCAAGGCTTCGGAAGACGGATGGCTGCACCTGTGGGAGGCCGTCAGCAACCCCCGCGCCCTCGCGTCCTACCGCATCAGCTTTGGCGCTTCGCTGCTCGGAGCGGCTATCAATGCGGTCTTCGGCCTGCTGGTGGCCTGGGTGCTGGTCCGCTATCAGTTCCCCTTCAAGCGTCTTGTGGATTCGCTCGTGGATCTGCCCTTCGCCCTGCCCACCGCCGTGGCCGGTATTACGCTGACAGCTCTTTATGCTCCACACGGCTGGATCGGCGCCTGCTTCAGCAAGGACGGTTTCATCGGGCACGCCTTTACGCCGGATGGATGGATCGGCGCCCTGTTCCCGCCTGAAACCTGGATCGGCAGCCACCTCCCGTCCAATGGCATTCAGATCGCCTACACCTGGATCGGCGTGACTGTCGCCCTCACTTTTATCGGCCTGCCCTTTGTCGTGCGCACCGTACAACCCGTGTTGCAGGACCTCAGCATCGATTTCGAGGAAGCCGCCGCGAGCCTGGGCGCCAACCGGTTCCAAACCTTCACCCGCGTTATTCTGCCCGAGCTTTTCCCGCCGATACTCACGGGGTTCTCCCTGGCCTTTGCGCGGGCGCTCGGAGAATACGGTTCCGTTATTTTTATTGCGGGAAATATGCCCATGCGCACGGAAATCACTCCGCTTTTGATTGTGATGAAGCTCGAACAATATGATTATTCCGGCGCAGCCGCGATTGCCGCAATGATGCTCGTGGCCTCCTTCCTTCTGCTCCTGCTCATCAACTTGACTCAATGGTGGAACTCACGATTTTACCAAGGGAACTGAACATGCCCGGCCCCACGACCACGCTGATTGCACGCCACAAAACAGGCCCCGCCGCGTCTTCCCACGCCCACGGGCGGGAGGATCACGTCTGGGCGCGCCGCATCCTCATCGGCGCCGCGCTCATTTTCATGCTCCTTTTCCTGGTGGTGCCGCTCGTGGCGGTTTTCACGGAGGCCCTGCGCAAAGGCCTCGACGCTTATTTTCAAGCGTTTCAAGATCCCGCCGCCCAGAGCGCCATACGACTTACCCTGACGGTGGCGCTTATTGTTGTTCCTCTCAACACTCTCTTCGGCCTTTCCGCCGCCTGGGCCATTACCAAGTTCGACTTCAAGGGCAAAAATATCCTTCTGACGCTCATCGACCTGCCCTTCGCCGTCTCGCCCGTCATTGCCGGGCTCGTCTTTGTCCTGATCTTCAGTCACACATGGTGGGGAGTCTGGTTCTCCGAGAATGTATGCCATGTTATTTTCGACACACCCGGCATTGTTCTCGCCACGATCTTTGTCACCTTCCCGTTTGTGGCCCGCGAAATCATCCCGCTCATGCAAGCCCAGGGAGCGGATGAGGAGCTGGCCGCAGTATCATTGGGAGCCAACGGCTGGCAAACATTCTGCCGCGTCACTTTGCCCAACATCAAATGGGGCCTCCTGAACGGCATCATTCTCTGCAATGCCCGCGCCATGGGCGAATTCGGCGCGGTTTCGGTTGTCTCAGGCCATATCCGGGGAAAAACCAACACCATCCCGTTGCACATAGAAATTCTTTACAACGAATACCAGTTCTCCGCCTCTTTCGCCATAGCGTCCCTTCTGACGCTGCTGGGCATCGCCACACTGGTGATCAAAGCCATCATCGAAAACCGGCACGAACCCGGCAACGGAGGCGTTCAACATTGATCCCTTATTAGAACTATGAACATCGAAGCCAATACCATCACAAAAACTTTCGGCGATTTCAAGGCGTTGAACGCCGTCGATTTGCAGGTCAACTCCGGCGAGTTGCTCGCACTCCTAGGCCCCAGCGGCTCGGGCAAAACCACCCTGCTTCGAATCATCGCCGGCTTGGAAAGCCCGGACGACGGCAGCGGCGGCGTGTTCTTCGGCGGCGAGGAAGTCACCAATCGCAGCGCGAAGGATCGCGGGATCGGATTTGTCTTTCAGCATTACGCCCTGTTCCGGCACATGAACGTTTTTGAAAACGTCGCCTTCGGTCTGCGCGTCCGCAGGTTCATGCACCGCCCCAGCAGGGGCGAAATCAAGGATCGCGTCCAAAGCCTTCTCAGGTTGGTGAAGCTGGATGGATTGCAAAAACGCTATCCCAGCCAGCTTTCCGGCGGACAGCGCCAGCGTGTCGCCCTGGCGCGCGCCCTGGCCGTGGAACCCAAGGTGCTGCTGTTGGACGAGCCGTTCGGAGCGCTCGACGCCAAGGTCCGCAAGGAACTCCGCCGCTGGCTCCGCGAGCTGCACGAAGAAATCCATGTCACCAGCATCTTTGTAACGCACGATCAGGAGGAAGCACTGGAACTGGCCGACCGCGTGGTCATCATGAATGCCGGGCGTGTTGAACAAGTCGGGACTCCGGAAGAAGTTTATGATTCCCCCGCCAACTCCTTTGTCTTTCAATTCCTCGGTTCCGTGAACACCCTGGCCGCCTCGGTGGCGAACGGCTCCGCGCTCATCGGCGATGTCCGGTTCCCAACCGGGACCAGCGGTCTCAATGAGCCTAACGGGCTCGCCTTTATCCGACCGCACGAATTCGGCGTATCCAAGACGAGGGAAACAGAACCGGCCCTGGAAGCTTCCGTGCGCCACATTCAGCCCGTTGGCCCCATCATTCATCTTCAAGTCATTCGCACCGACAACGGCGACCTCCTGGAAGTAGAGCTGACCCGGGAACGCTATGGCGCCCTTGCGCTCAAACGGGGCGAAACGGTTTATCTGCACCCTCACCGTATGCAGGTCTTCCCTCCGGATTATTCGATTTAACGCTCAGCCTTCGCGAAGCGTTTTGGAGTGCGCAGACATGTCTGCGCTTTCAGGTAGGCGGCGTCATACCGCTGCAGTCCCAAAAATTAAGAGTTGGAGATAGAGTAAGAGTATCTGCGGCTCAACCTTCCTTTCCCTTTTCGCGTGTTCCCGACCTCCATGGCCTCAGCGAAGGAGGTTCGCAGTCAAAACTTTGCGTCTTTTGCGCTTTTTTGCGGCCAATTCTGTTTCTGTGTTCGGCTTTAACCTCTCTGCGGTAAACCCGTTTTCTCATCCTTGCCAAACACAGCGCAACTTTTTCGTTTCAATGTGGTTTAATCCGGGTCATGAAACATCTATTCAAATTAGTAATGGCTGGCCTGCTCCTGGGTATCTTTACATGCCCGGTCTTGCAGGCGGGGACAACAATCGAAACCACCAAGGGCCCTCGCCTGACAGTTGCCGAGCAGGGTACTTGTTGCGCATGGCGCCATCATCACCGCTGCCATCACAAGCACCATGGCAAATGCCATCACAAACATCACCACAGGCATCATCGCCATCACCACCACAAATGCTGCCAGCAGTAAGCCAAATATACCTGCTGCAACTGCAGTACTGAAACAAAACCGTGGGTGGGCCCGTCCATTCACGGTTTTTTGTTCCATCGGGATTCTAGAAGCTCCAACCTGCATATTTCATACTCATTTTAATGATCAACCTGTTGGCATTATGCCACAACACAGGAATGACACGCACTGGGCCTATGCAGGTTATTGCAAAACCGCCGCAAAATAAGACGTTCCCAATTCAAAAATAATCTCATTCAGGCGGTTTTGTTTCTAGCCCGGATGTGGGCACTCCCCTGTTTTTTCACGACCTTTTGACAGGACACTTTGCAGAGCTTTTCAGAAGCGGGTGAAACATCCGGGCTAAAAGAGCGCTTTACTCTCCCGCTGCGAAGCCAAGCCGAGACTTCCGCTCCTTGAGCACACCCGCGTAAGAAATCTTCTTGTTCGGAGAAAGAAAACTACCGGCGATCAGCTCGTCCCAGAGCGGAAAGGCCGCCTGAAAACGCTGGATTATTTCGCCCAGGATACGGTCGTTGATCTGAAGGCGTTCTCCGGCAAAATAGCTAAACAGGTCGCTTCGTGTGAGACTGGATCGCTTCCCGTGAAGGGGCAGGGCCATCTCTTCCTTCGGTTTCGTTAGTGCGATGGTCGAATTCACCAGATCGTAGGCCGGCGCAAGATCAATGCGTCCGCGCCGGGTGATGAGCGAAAAGTTTTTCAAGTGCATGTCCTCGTTGCCGGTAAGGAAGCTGAAAAGTGTCCGCTCGAAAAGCTTCACACGCTCGATGGCGGGGAATGTGCAAAACCGTTCCACAATGGCCGCCACCTCTTCCATGGACGATTCGTATTTTGTCTCCCTGCTCGCGCCTGAAAGCTGCGAGAAATCTTCCAGCGGAATCCGCCCCTTCCGCGCCTCGCGATCGAAACGCCTTATGAAATACGTGAACGAACCGTCACTGGCGTAAACAAGTCCATGCAGTGGCGTCTCGATCCCAACCCCAGCAGCGAGACGCATCGTCAGGTCTTCATTCTCGGGCAGTTCCGGAAAATCCAGGCCCGGCGGCTTGAGGATGAACTTGCCGTTGCAATCCACCACCTCAAACCTGCCCTCCCTGCTCTTCAGCACGGCGCTCAACTTTAACTGGACTCCCGGGATGGACATTTTCCCCGCGCGCTCAAGCGCCTCCTGCCGCTGCTCCACTGCTGTGTAAGCCAATGGAGCCAGGGAAAGGAGATTCCGGTCCAGAAGCTTCAATCCGCCGGCCGAGTAATCCACCCAGGAACTGACCGGCTCGTAGGTGATCGGACAGCGTTTCATTCTATCTCCTTCACCGTGAGCGAGCCGACGAGATCCTGGCCGGTCAGCTTCAACTGCCCGAACAGGTCATTGCCATCCAGTTTGTGGCGGCGCAGCATCGCCTCCAGTTGCATCCCTTCCGGCAGCAGGCCTTCAAAGGCGGGCGGGAACCGGTCAAAATCATAGACACGCCGCGACACCGGCATGGTTAGCGACACCGATTCACCGGAATAACCGTCCGAATAGCTGAACCGCCATTTGTCGCCGCCAAGTTCTTCGAGAAAACCGGCGAGAACACCCTGCTGATAAATCCCGGCCATTCTCATGTCGTTTGATCTTTTGATGAAGTGCCAACGCTGTCGGCCCGAAGGCGTTCCATCACCGGGCTCTGGAGGTTGATCGTGATATTGAGCGCCGAGAGGATCTTCGCCAGGGTGTCATAGCGGACCGACAGCTTTCCATGTTCCAAATCAAAGATCACAGTCTTTCCAACGCCAGCCAGCTTTGCCAGTTCGGCCTGAGAAAGGCCGCTCACGCGCCGGTGCAGTTTGATGATTTCCTTAAGCATTTTCATTTTACCGCTACAATAGTAAATTAATATGTATTAGTCTGTATGCTATACCAAATTGTAAATAATGTCAATTATTTTACCGCTGTAACGGTAATATATAATTTATTAAACTATTTATGCTTACAATTTGGAAGCAATTGTATAAATAATGCCGTTATAGCAGTATAATTAATGAAAGGACTGTCTAAAACAAGGCTGAATTATTTCACTATAGGATGATTGGTCAACACCACGCGCGTGCCGCTGGTGGAAAAGGGCTTCATTTGTCCGGGCGCGAGCGAGAGCCGCTTTTCCCATACCGCCGCCGCCGACTGCTCAATAATCAAAAAAACCTGGCGCGGCGAATCCCATGCGGCTTTCAAGGAATCATCCTGCAAATACAATTCGCGGCCCAAGCCGAGGTTGCGGGTCGCATATTCGTAGTTGAGCGGGACGCCGTACCAATACACCTGCCGGTTCAGGTAAAAGAAGAGGCTGGAGGCGAGGTTGGGATAGCCATCGTACACCACCATGGCGTCCGGTTGCGCCACCGATTCGATTTTAACCGCCGAGTTCTCCATCGAGAAAAAATCCTGCTTCACCGCAAATCCGCGGACTGCCATGAAATACGGAACCAGCATCGACAGCATCAGGACCGCGAAGGCAGGCGCCAGTTTCCTGCGCCAAACGAGCCAGAGACCGGCCACACCACCTAACAACAAGCTCAGCGATGTATTCCGGATCAGAGGCATGAAATCCAGCCAGGCGCCCATTGAAAATCCCTGCAATGCCGTCAACAAATGATCCCGCTCGACCAGCGGCGTGACCGCAGCTGCGGTTTCCTGCGAACGCGTCACCAACCACAACACAAAGCCCGCGCCCGCAAGCCCCGCGGCGAGGAGACAAACAAAAGGCAGGAAATACCAAACCCGCGCCTGGGGCCGGGGCTCCACCACCGCGAACGCAAGCAACAAGGTCAGCACCGGCCAGCCCGCCATGGTGTAATAATCCTGCCGGGCCGAAGTCATGGATGTCAGCAGAATGACCAAAAAGGCACCCCCCAGAAACATACGGCTAAATTTCCAGAGCTCCGGATCTTTCGGTACATGCGACTTCAAAGAAACAAGCGCGGCCGGCAACAGCAACATGCCCGGCATAAGCATGAAAAAATGTTGCAAGACAAAGACCAACAAACCGACCTGATTGCTGCTGGGGGGCCAGCGTTTGTCCACCGCATGGCCAAGTTGTTCGTTGATGAAATGGTCCTGGATGAATCCGGGACAACGCAATTGCATCAGCCCATACCAGGGCAGCAAAATGACCGCAATAATCAACGGCCCTTCCACGCTCAAGAAGGCCTTCCAAAAAGGCCGCGAATTTTTGTCCCACAGCGCGGACACCGCAACCGCCAGCAACGGCCACAGTGCGCCGTGTAATCCCTTGCACATGGAGCCCACCCCCATGAACACCCAGGCCAGCCGCGTCCAAAACACCCTGTTTTCCGGCATTTGCCACGCGCGCAGCATGGCCCAGAAAGTCAGGGTGATAAAAAGCGCGAGAAACACTTCCGGCATGATCACATGGGTGAAAACAAAAAAACCGCAGGAAGAAGCCAGCAAGAGCGCGCCTGCCAGCCCGAAACGGCGCCCGCCCACGGCCCGGCCCAGCAGATAGACTGAAAAAACCCAGGCAACCGTGGCCAATGCCACCGGCAGGCGTACCCCAAATTCCGATTTTCCAAAAACGGACATGCCGGCCATGAGGCACCAATAAACCAGGGGAGGTTTTTGAAGGCGGGGGAGCTGGTTGTTGGTGGGCAGCAGCCAGTCGCCCCGAGCCAGCATTTCGCGGGCTGCGCCGCTGTACTGGCCCTCGGTTTCGTCATAAACCACCGGTTCAAAGCTTCCGGCGATAAAAACAATAGACAGTAAGGCAAATATCAGCAGCACGTTCCAACGGCTGCCGAAAACAAATACGCCCCCTTTTCCCATTTCCGGCAACTCAACCGGACTGGCGCGGAATTCATGCATGCGAAAATCATCCCTTATCTATTTATTCAAGCCGCCAAACGCTAACCGACCGGCAATTGTAGAAGCAAGCAAATTGAACACGATTGAGATTGCCGCGGGAAGATTCATCCCATAAATAACGTCCCATGAAAGAACGTTTTCGCGCGCCGGTCCTTTTTGCGGCCATTCTATTTATACTCCCGGCAACCTGCCCCCTGGCTTCCGGGGAGGAATCCTGGCAGGCCGTCAAAAGCTATTCGTACATCGATCCCGCGACGCCCCAGGACCTGGCAGGCGGAGAAATCCGCGGCAACCATGTACCCATGGAAGGCCTGGCCCTGAACATGGATGTGGAGACCTGCTATGTCCTGGCCCTGCCTCCCGACAAAGTCATCGAACGCATCCGCGACTTGAAACGTCCCAAGAATGACACCGGCGACAAAACACTCGGCGCCAGCATTGACCACCGTGTTTCCAATCCGGCAACGCGGAGTGACCTTCAGGATTTCTCGGTTCAAAACATTGCCCAATGGAGTTTCTTCGGCGGCGGCGGCGGACTGGCCGACACCACCCAGCTCAACCTGGACCAGGAAGAAAAACAAAAAGTGGCGGAGGCATCCACGGAAAAAAATGCGGACAAATCCGCCGTCAGCGCGGCTTGGAAAGAAATCCTGTTACAGCGGGCTCTTGCCTTCCAGAAAAAGGGGCTGATGGGCTCGGATCCGTACCAAACCGGCAACGACAAATTCGAGCCCGGTCCGGAACTGGTGGTCATGCTGAAAAAGCGCGGCCCTGTGCTGAACCGTTTTCTCGGCGTGCTGGACGGCGTCATGAGCGGGCGACAGGTTCCCAACAGCCTCGACCCGGTGTACTACTGGGAAAGCTCCAGCATCCAGGGGGACCAAACCATCGCGCTGGCCGCAAATTTTGTCCAAACCGGGGCAAGCTACAAGTCGGCTGAAATCACCTACTACGTTTCCTCCAAATACTACATTTCGCTTACCTTGTCCGAATTTTTTCCGGTGCAAATCAACGGCAAAACCCGGACTTTTGTGTGGAGAAGCGATTTTGTCATCACCCCGTCCATTGGATTTGCCAAAGGCATCGAACGGATGGCGGCTGAAAACATCATGTTGATCGAGGTGAAACGGTCGATCCGCAATTTCATGGAGGAATGCTCCAAGGCGGCGGGCAGTTGACCGGGATGCCGTGCGGTATGGAATACCGGCGCAAAATCCAACCGCCTTATTTCGCCTTCAACACTTTTTGCAGTACGGCCAGAAGCATGACAGGGCTGTAGGGTTTTGTTAAAATCTCCCTAACACCCTGTTTCTTCAGCTCATCCGCATTCAAATCCTCAACCTGCCCGCTGCAAACGACGATTTTCACCTTGGAATCCGTTTTTTTCAGTTTCGCAATCAAATCCATTCCGTCCATCTGCGGCATGATCAAATCGGCAAACACAGCCTTGATTTTGGATCGGCGGGACTTGAACAAGGAAAGCGCTTCAATACCATTCGCGGCCAGCAACACTTCATACCCGTATTTTCTCAACACGCGCCCGGTCACATCCCGAATGCCCGCTTCATCGTCCACCACAAGGACCAGTTCCCCTTTACCCCGCTGCGGAGGCTCGTTTGACATCTGATCGGATGGGATTGGCGCATTCAGCGCGGGGAAATAAACCCTGAACTGGGTTCCCTGCCCCACCTTGCTGTCCACCAGAATCAAACCGTCGTGGTTGCGGACAATGCCGAGCACCGTCGATAGCCCCAACCCTGTGCCTTTGCTGGATTCCTTGGTGCTGAAAAAGGGGTCGAAAATACGATCCAAATCGCTGTGCGAAATGCCGGTGCCGGTGTCCGAAACCAGCCAGACCAGATGAGGCCCCGGTTTGGCGTTTGGAGTTGTGGCGGCAAAATTTTCATCCAGGACAACATTTTCAGCCGCCAGGGTAAGCACCCCGCCCTTCGGCATCGCGTCCCGGGCGTTGACGCAAAGATTCATCAACACCTGGTGGAGCTGCGTGATGTCTCCTTCCATGTTCCAGAGATCATTGGGGATGGAATGTTTCAACGTGATGGACTTGGGGAATGTTTCGCGGATGATCTGGGCAATCTCCTGAAGGATATAGTTTGTTTGCAGGGGGACACGCTCGCTTGGGACGCCGCGGGAAAAAGTCAGGATTTGCTTGATGATCGCGGCCCCGCGTTTGGCGCTGTTCTCCATCGCGCTCATCAGGGTCTTCAACTCCTCGCTTTTCAGTTCCTCGCGCAGCATGGGAATCCCCATCAGTATTGGCGCTAGTATATTGTTTAAATCATGGGCGATCCCGCCCGCCATCTGCCCGACGCTTTCCAGGCGCTGGGCCCGCAGAAACCGGGCCTCCAGGCGCTTCTGATCCGTGATATCGGAAAAAACAGCCATGGAAGATGTGGCTTTGCCCTTGGCGTCATACAGGGGCGCGACGGAAATACGCAGGTTCAAGTCGGCCCCATCTTTGCGCTGGCGCACGATTTCCAGCCCCTGAATATGTTCGCCTGACATAACCCGCCTCAAAAGATTCTCGAACTCGGCGCGTTTTGCCTGATTCACAGTGGGTGGAGGCCCTCCAATCGCTTCTGAAGCCGTCCAGCCAAAAACACGCACGGCCGCGGGATTCCACAAAGTTACGAAACCCCGGCTGTCCAAAACAACCGACGCCAGGGGAGAGTCCTCGAATAGAGCCCTCAACTGTCCATTGAGCGCCCTGAGTTTTTCTTCACTCTGCTTGCGCTCCGTAATGTCCTGTTTGATGGAAATGAAGTGGGTAATATCGCCCCTGTCATTCAAAACCGGCGTGATGGTATTTTCCTCCGTATAGAGCGTCCCGTCCTTGCGCCGGTTCACCATCTCCGCATGCCAGACTTTCCCGGCAAGCACAGTCTCCCACAGTTCCTTGTAAAAAGCTTCGTCATGCACGCCGGATTTCAGGAGATTGGTCTTCTGATTTTTTGCCTCTTCAAGCGCGTACCCGGTCAGACGGGTAAACGCCGGATTTACCCAAATAACCCTGGCCTCGCGGTCCGTGATAACCACGGCGTTCGACGCATGCTGCAATGCCGCGCTTAACAACTTCAATCCCGACTCCACCTCGACGCGCTGCTGGCGTTCCTTGATTTCCCGCATGGCGCGCAAGACGGCCGGCGCGAGGCGGTTCAAGCGTTGCTTCAACACGTAATCAGTCGCCCCATTGATGAGGGCGTCCACAACCAGCTCTTCGTTCATCGATCCCGAATAAAAAATAAAGGGGATTTCCGGCCGCAGGTTTTTTACCGCCTTCAGGGCGGACATGCCGTCGTAACCCCGCAGCGAATAATCGGCAAGAATCAAGTCGGGATTGAATTTCCGGAGTTGCTCCAGGAAATCAGACTCTGTGAAAACCCACTTGTTATCAGCGTCAATTCCGGCCTCGCGCAGTTTCTGAATAACCAGTTCAGCGTCCGCCGCCTCGTCCTCCAGCATTAAAATGTGAAGTTTCGCGCTCATTTCATTGCACAGCAGCGCAAGCGTCCCGTTGAATGATAAAAACCGCCTGCGGCGGTCTGGGCGGAGATGGATTCGAACCATCGAAGGCGTGAGCCAGCAGATTTACAGTCTGCCCCGTTTGGCCACTTCGGTATCCGCCCGAAGGAAATAAAATATTAGAGACTTCGCGCATAGACGTCAACCCGTCAGCTCCCTTTGAAGAAAAAACCCTCAAATCCTATATCCCAGGCAGGGCAATTTGGCGATGAAAATCAAAATTGCTTCAGAAACCGGATGTCGTTCTCGTAAAACAGGCGCAGGTCCGGGATGCCGTGCCGCAGCATGGCCATCCGCTCCACTCCCATGCCAAAAGCAAACCCGGTGTAACGCTCGGAATCAATCCCGACGCTTTGAAACACAGCCGGATCCACCATGCCGCAACCGCAAATCTCCAGCCATTCCCGGCCCTTCACGCTCGAGCCGGCACGGGCCATGTCGATTTCAAAACTCGGTTCGGTGAACGGGAAAAAATGCGGCCGGAACCGCACTTTGGTGTCGGCGCCCATGAACTCCTTGAAAAAATATTCCATCGCGCCTTTCAGGTCGCGCAGGGTGATTCCCTCATCCACGACCAGGCTTTCAATCTGGTGGAAAAATACACCGTGTGTGGCGTCGATTTCATCCCGGCGATAACAACGTCCGGGCGCAATAATCCGGATCGGCGGCTTTTGGTTTTCCATCGTCCGTATCTGCACGGTGGAAGTCTGTGTGCGAAGCAGGTAGCGCCCGTATTTAGGGTCTGCGGGATGATCCACATAAAAAGTGTCCTGCTCGTTGCGGGCCGGATGGTCCGCCGGCGTGTTCAACGCGTCGAAATTGTAAAACTCCGTCTCCATCTCGGGCCCGTCCGCAAGCGCGAAACCCATGCGCCGAAAAATCGAAACGATCCGGTCAATCGTCTGATGCACAACATGGGGCGTGGCGCAGGGCAACGGGCGGCCCGTCAGGCTGGTATCTTCCGGCTGGCCGTGGGAGACGCCGCCAAAGGACTGCTTTTTGAGATCAAAGGCGTCGTTGATCTGTTTTTTTACTAAGTTTGAACTCTTGCCGGCTTCAGGCCGTTGTTCCTTGGGGACGTCCTTGATTTTTTCAAGGACAGCCGGGAGCAATCCCTGTCGGCTGAGATATTTGACCCGCCAGGCCTCCAAAGCAGCCGCGTCCTGCACCCCCCCGATTTCGGCCAGGGCCTGCTCCTTCAACTGTTGCAGTTCCTCGATCATGGAATAAAAACGCCGCCGGACTGCGGAGTACGGCGGCGTTGAAAAATCTAAAAGACCGGTCTCAGTTCTTGGCCAGTTTGACCACTTCCTGAAATGCGCCCGGCTCGCTCACCGCCAGATCCGCCAGGATCTTGCGGTCGATTTCCACCTTGGCCGTCTTCAGTCCGGCAATGAACTTGCTGTAGGTCAGGCCGAATTCCCTGACAGCCAGACCGATGCGGGTGTTCCACAACATGCGGAAGTTGCGCTTGCGCGTCTTGCGGTCGCGGTAGGACCAATATTTGGCTTTTGTGGTGGCATCTTTGGCGTAACGAAACAGCTTGCTCCGGTTGCCGCGGAATCCTTTGGCCGAACTCACGACGCGTTTGCGTCGTTCACGTGAGGCGGCTGCATTTGTTGCTCTGGGCATAATCTCTCCTTTAAATCGTGGAAAAGCGGAAAATTAAAGAGAAGACTCAGCTAAATGGCAAGCACAGTTTCATCCGCGGCGTGTCGGCCGCGGATACCATCGCGCGCTTGGCCAAATGGCGTTTGCGTTTGCGATTCTTGCTGGCTGCCAGGTGGCGGCGTCCGGCCTTGCTCATTTTTAGTTTTCCGCTGGCCGTCAATTTGAACCGTTTGGCCACGGCTTTCTTTGTTTTTGCTGAACTTCCTTTGCGCATTGGATCCGTCTTTCTATTGATTACTCTGTGGCGGAATCTGCTCCGCCTTCTTCTTCTTCGTCAAATTCCGTGTCACTTTCCTTCGTGAATTTCCTCGCCCTTTTATTAAGCGGGAGGGGAGTTAACATCAAATTGATGTTCCTGCCAATTAATTTCGGCTCGGCATCGGCCAGCCCCACATGTTCCAGATCCTTCCGGATGCGGGCCACCAGCTCCTTTCCGAGGTCCTGATGCTGCATTTCCCGGCCGCGGAACACCAACATGCATTTGGCCTTCATCCCCCGGAAAAGAAAGGTTTCCGCATGGCGCAGCTTGGTGTCGTAATCGTGCCCGTCTATATTGACGTGAAACTTCAGCTCCTTGACCTTGGCGGCCGCATTTTGTTTGCGCGCCTCCTTGTCCCGCTTGGAAAGTTCGTAGCGGTATTTGCCGTAATCCAGGATTTTGCAGACCGGCGGGCGCGCTTTGGGGCTTACCTCCACCAGATCCAGGTTATGCTTGCGCGCCTGGATCAGGGCGGTGCTGACTTCCATCAGCCCCAGCGAATGGCCGTCCGGCCCGATGACCAGGACTTCCCTGGCGCGGATGCGGTTGTTGATTCTCAGTTGGAACGGGTGAATAGCGGATCTCCTGTTTGATTTTATGAATTCAAAATGTCCTGCAAAACGGGCGGGGCATCTGAAAAGAAAAAGCCGGACACGGGCGGAAGGAGGGAAAACATAGACACAACTACAGCAATCCGTTGGTAAACGGCCTGGCTGTTGGATCCCTGAAATTCATACTTGTCCATTGTTGAGATATTTCAGGGCATGACGCAAGACCAATTTTCCATGCTTTCCGCATTTCGGGTGGCCCCACGGGCAAAATCGTGAAATAGTAGGCATCCGACACCATGAATATTTCCCTCATTGGATACGGCATTATCGGCCAGGCTTGGGCCCAACACTACCAGGCCGACGGCCACACGCTCAAAATCTGGAACCGCAGTCCCAAAACCGTCCCCGGGTATGAGCCCAACCTGCCCAAGGCCGTCGCAGGCGCCGACGTCATCCATATTGTGGTGGCAGATCCGCCCGCCGTCCTGGAAATTTTCACTCAAATCCTTCCGGTTCTGACCCGTTCCATGTTGATCCTGCAATCCAGCACGATTTCCCCGGAAAGTTCCGAATCCTTCAGGCGCATGGTGGAACAGTCCGGGGCCTCCTATGTCGAAGCCCCCTTCACCGGCAGCAAACCCGCCGCCGAAAAGCGGGAAAATGTGTTTTTTCTCGGAGGCAGCGCTGAAGCAAAGCAGCGCGCGCGCTCAGTCCTGCAACCCTTGAGCAAAGCCATCTTTGATCTCGGCGACAACCGCCAGGCTTCCACCGTCAAGCTCGCCATGAACCTGCAGATCGCCGCCATCTGCCAGGCTCTCTCGGAAGGGCTCGAAATGTCCCGCCGGGCCGGTATTCCAGATCCCGTTTTTTTTGATGTTCTGGCCCAAAATGTCGCCCGTTCCGGTGTCAGTGATCTAAAAAAAGACAAACTTTCAACCGCTGAATTCAGCCCCCAGTTTTCCATCAAGCACATGCACAAGGACCTCAGGCTCGCGCTGGACTCCGCTCCCGCATCCACGCTGCCACTCACCCGGCGCGTCTGTGAAATTTATACACAGGGTATGGACCAAGGCTGGGGCGACCTCGATTTCTCGGCCTTGATCCGGCTGCTGGTGGTCCATACGCCATGAGATGACGGGCTGGTTGTGTGCAAAACAGCCCGTCCCCGCGGCGCATAGACCCCCAAAAGGCTGAAGTTCCCCATTCCTGCGGATGTAGCATCCCATGTGCTTCGACGCAAAAATTCAAAAAGGGATAAAAAGTGTTTTATGCAAACTCAATATTTGTAACATAATCGACATGGTAAAGCCTTTGTTGAAATTGAAATCCGCCATCCTGCTGACCGCCTGCCTGGCCCTCCTCTGTGTAAACCAAGTTCGGGGGGAAGACGCCACAAGCTCGGCCAAATCGGCGTTTGAATCCTTCCAGGCCGGTAAAATGGATGAAGCCGCACAAAAGCTCACCCAACTGATCCAGCAATATCCCACCAGCTTCGAAGTCCCCAATGCCCGCTATCTGTTGGGTGTAATTGATTGTTTGTTGGGAAAATACAGTGACGCCATTCCATATCTGTCCGACAGCAAGAACTTCGATAAAGCCACCATCCCCCAGGCGGCTTATTATCTCGGCATTGCCTATTACGGAGCCGGCGATTACAACAAGGCTTCCGAAGCCCTGGACAAGGCCTACACCGCCCTGACAGACCCAAAAACCGCCATCACCGCTGAATCCAAGGAATTGGCGCCGTATGCCTTGTTTTACTATGCGCAAGCCAAACTCGGATTCGCGGCGAAAAATTTCGCAACCCAGGAAGCCGCCGCCGTCAAAGCGGTGGACGACGGCTCGGCCAAAATCAAGGAACTAACCGACAAATTCCCCGACAGCGACATTGTTACCGATGCGTTGATGGCCAAATCCAGCATGTTGGGCGTTATCGGCAAATACGCCGAAGCCGTCCAAATCCTGGAAGCACTCACCAAGCGCAAGGGCATCGAAGACATGGCCGAAGACATCGACTTCGCCCTCGGCCACATGCTAACACTCCAATATAACAAGCTGCGGGAGGATTTTAAATACGACGAGGCGGCGGAAATCATCGAACGCGCCCAGCAAACCTATGAGCACCTGAGCAAAAGCGAAAATCTAGTTCTGGCAAATCGCGCGGCTTTCGAGCTGGCCAATCTGAATTTTGACCTTGCCACCCTTGCCCCCGCGGAATCCCGGACGGACGCCTTCATGAAGGCGATTGATTCCTACCGCCATCTGAGCAGCAAATCGGACATCGAAGCCAACCAAAAGCAGCGCATTGAGGAAATCCGCCAAAAAATCGGCGGGGCCGCCGGCAACAAAGCCCAGGTGAACACCCTCACACGGTCGTTGCAGCGCGAACAACAAAAATTGGCGGAGGTTCAACAAAATCCGGATCAAGCCACCGACGCGCTGCTGCAAATCGGCCTTTGTTATATGCAGCTCAGGAAATACGACGAGGCACGGGTCGTTTTACGGCACGCGCAACAATTCGCCCGCAAGGACCAGCAAAAGCAGTTGACCGTACAATTGATCATCACCTACGCGCTGCAGGGCCAGAGCAGTGCCGCGGAAAAGCATTTCGCGGAGTTCAAACAAAAGTTTCCAAATGATCCCGAGACAAAAAATGTTCCTTATTTTCTCGGCATCGCGTTGAAGCAGCAGGAAAAGTACGAGGATGCGCTGAAGCGGTTCGATGACTTTCTCAAAGATGCGCCTCCCAACAGCCCCTACGTGGTGCGGGTGCCCCAGGAAAAGGCCGGAATCCTAATCGCGCTCAAAAGGACCGACGAAGCGATCAAGGCCTTTGACGACTTTCTCAAGGACGCCGAAACCGGCAAAATAAAAATATCGCCGGAAGAAACGGAAAACGCCAGGCACCTGCGGGCAATCGCTCTTCTTCAGGGCAACAAAATCCCCGAGGGACTGGCCGCCATGCAGGATTTGAGCAAAAACGCAAAGAACAGCCGCTTGCGCGAGGACGCCGCCTTCCAGGTCCCCAACATCCTGTTCAACGCCAAGAAACCGGACGAGGCTTTCGCGGAATATCAAAACTTCCTCAAGGCTTATCCGCAGTCGGACAACGCCCCGAAAGCCGCCTACTACATGGCCGCCTGCCTGAAAAGCCAGAAAAAAATCCCGGAAGCGCTGGAAGCCTACGCCGCCTTCATCAAAAACTACAACAACGACGACCTGAAGCTGAAGGCCCATGAACAAATCTGGGGCATTTACCAGTCGTCCAACGAATATGAAAAAATGGTTGAGGCGCAAAACAAACAGATGGCCGCATTTCCAAATTCGGAACGCAATCTGTACGCCTACTACCAAAGAGCCCGGTATCTGGAGGAAGTCTCGAAGAAACCGGACGAATCCGTGGAAGCCTACCTGAAAGTAGTGGAAGCGTTCAATGCATTGCCCGCAAGCATGCGGGAAGGGGAAGCCGGCCGCAAAAATTCCATCTACCCAACCACTGCGCTGCTCCATTGTTTCGACATTTACCGCAAACAGGCTGTCCACCTTGGAAATCCTCTCATCCTCAAGGGCGCCGAACTCGAAGCCTGGAAAACGTCCATCGAGAAAGCCTACCGCTATTGCGACCGCCTGCTCCAGGAATACGGCATGGCCCTCTACACATCCGCTCAACCCGGCCAGGTTAATTCCCTCGGAACCACCCTGCAACGCATGACGGAACTCCAGCTTCTGCGCGTGAAAGGCAAACTCACCAGCGCCGGTGACGCCACCACCTATTTCAGCAAACTGGCCGGCTCTCTCAACGATGATGGCGCTGTGGCACTGGTCATGATCGCCCGCGCCGGATTTGTTTACCAAGCCGGCGATACCGAGCAGGCCCTGAGTTTCTACCGGGATATTTTTGGGAAATTCAGCGACCCGAAAAACGAAAATGCGAGCGACCCGAAAAAAATCGCCTGGCAGGAATATGACCGTTATGGCTCCCTGCTGCTGGACAACAAGGACTGGGACACGGCCCTGAAAATCTACCAGGTGCTGAAGGACGCCTTTCCCGACGTTCTACGGGCACAGGCTTCCGCCGTCTATGGATTGGGCGCCTCATATACCGGCAAGGGCGAGCTCGCAAAGGCCGAGGATCTGTTCAAGGAACTGGGTGAAAAATACAAATGGTCGGAAAAAATCCTCGATGCAAACTTCAACCGCGGACTGGCCCAGCGGGAAAAGGGCAACTACGCAGAGGCGTTTAAAATCTGGAAGGATGTCATGGCCAACCAACGCTCCACAAATGTGGACGAGGTCAAGGCACGCACCATGGTGGAATTTGGAAAGACACTGAAACTCATGGCCGACAAAAACCTCACGACATCCGAAACCAAACTGCCCGACGGCAAGGAAATCCCCATTTATGAACTCGCGGCCAATTACTGCCTCAAGGCCTATTTGTTCTATGCCAATCAAAGTGATGTGGTTCCGGAAGGCCTGTACACGGCCATTCAAATTTACACCACCAAACTGCAGAAGTTTCAGAATTCGGATAAAAATCCAAAAACCGAGGCCAGGGCTCTTTTTGACAAAATGAGCGAAAGCTATTCCACCTCGCCCTGGACCTCCAAAGCCCAGGAACTATTACGGTAAGTTCTCCCTGACAAGGGGAAAGACAGGGGGGGTTGGCGCTTGCGGTTAAATCCCGGTTTCAAGTTCGCCACTGCGAATCCGTCCTGTGGCGAATTTTCAGTGTTCAGTTTCAAGCCCCGCCGAAGTTGGGAGTATGATTAAGAGTTGGAGATAGAGTTAGAGAAAGAGCAGTTGCAATTTAACCTTACTTTTTCTTTTCGCGTGTTTCGCGGGCAAGACTTTGTGGCTTGGCGTTAAATGCTTTTATGCATCCGCCACGCCAATCCTGGGGCAGATCCGTTTCAGTTCGCAATGCGCGCAGTCCGGATTCCTGGCCGCGCAGCGCCGCCGCCCATGCCAGATCAACAGGTGTGAGAAAAGTCCCCAGTCTCCCTGTGGAACCAACGGCAGCAGCGCGTTCTCCACTTTCACAGGGTCGCTCTCGGAGGTGAGTCCGAGCCGCCGCACAAGACGCCCCACATGGGTGTCCACCACAATCCCCGCCTGGATTCCATAAGCATTGCTGAGCACCACGTTGGCGGTTTTGCGGCCCACGCCCGGCAGCGCTTGCAGTTCCTCCATGCTTCGCGGGACCTGGCCTTTGTATTTTTCCACCAAAATACGGCAGCACTCGCGGATGTTTTTTGCCTTGTTGCGGTAAAAGCCCGTCGAATGCACCAACGCCTCCAGTTCGGCAGGCTCGGCCCCGGCATAGGCCTCTGCGGACGGATAGCGGGCAAAAAGCCGGGGCGTCACGCGATTGACCCGGACGTCGGTGCATTGGGCCGAAAGTATCGTGGCCACCAACAATTCCAGCGGCGTACGATAGTCCAATTCGCAATGCACGTCCGGATAGGTTTTTTTGAGTATTTCAATCTGGCGTGCCGCACAGGAAGCCAAAGCGGTTTTGCTGGCCTTAGACATCCCGGCATTCTATAGTCTGTGGCAATTCATTCCACAAAAATGGTTTTTTGTGCGGCTTCTGTGCCACGGGGTCTTCCCGGAAGGAATCCGGAGTAAAATTAGTTTGTCCATTGCGCGAAACTTTGGTTAAACGCTCGTTTGCTTTGGCGTCCATCCGGGCGCGGAAGCAACCAACAAGGAGAAAACAGCTTTGAAAATCGGCCTTTTATTTTCCGGCCAGGGAGCCCAGCACGTGGGCATGGGTAAAGATTTGGTCGAATCGTACCCCGAGGCTGCAGCTCTGTTTCAAGAGGCGGATGAACTGTTGAAAAACGGATTTTCCGAAATCTGCTTCGAGGGTCCGGAAGAACGCCTGACCGATACCAGTTACTGCCAGCCTGCGCTTTTTGTACACGGCCTCGCCCTGCTGGCCGCCCTGAAAAAGGAGCGTCCCAACCTGCACATTCATGCCGCTGCGGGCCTTTCGCTGGGCGAATTCACAGCACATACCGCCGCCGGACATTTTAATTTTGCTGACGGCCTGAACCTGGTCGCCCACCGCGGACGCTTGATGCATGAGGCCTGCCAAAAGACTCATGGAGGCATGCTTTCGTTGATCGGCGCCACACCGGAACAGGCCCAGTTGCTGGCCGCCGAAACCGGCCTGGAGGTCGCCAATTACAATTGCCCCGGCCAAATCGTGCTGTCCGGCGAAATGGAAAAAATCCGCTTTGCCGCTGAAAAAGGCAAGGATCTGGGGCTGAAACGCGCCCTCCCTCTGAACGTCGCCGGAGCCTATCATTCGCGCCTCATGAAATCGGCCCAGGAAGGCCTCAAACCCTTTATTGATGCCGCCAACCTTCACGCGTCCGATATCGCCGTTTACAGCAACGTGCTCGGTAAACGGGTCTGCGGCGAAACCGAAATCCGCGAAACGCTGCTCCAACAGGTGACCGGCAGCGTACGCTGGCAAAACTGCGTGCAGGAAATGATCCAATACGGCGTCACCCAGTTCATCGAGCTGGGGCCCGGCAAGGTCCTCGCAGGCATGTGCAAGCGCATCGACAAGGAAATTCAGTGCCTGAGCATCGGCACCCTGCACGAACTCATGGGAGCCCTTCATGAAATTAAATAATCAAGTCGCCATTGTCACAGGCGCCAGCCGTGGAATCGGAAAAGCCGTCTCCCTGGCATTGGCGCGAGAAGGTTGCCATATCGCCGGCATCGCCCGCAGCGAATCCTCGGCCAACGCCATTGCCGAGGAGGTCAGGGCCCTCGGTGTCAAATATTCCGGCTACGGAACGGATGTCTCCTCGTCCGCATCCGTCAACGAAACGGTGGAAAAAATCCACAAGGATTTCGGCCAGATTGACATCCTCATCAACAACGCCGGCATCACCCGCGATACGCTTCTCATCCGCATGAGCGACGAGGATTGGGACTCGGTCCTGCAGACCAACCTCAAGGGGGCCTTTAACTGGACCCGGGCGGCGGCCAAAATCATGATCAAGGCGCGCAAAGGCCGGGTTGTGAACATCGGCTCGGTCATCGGCCTTCACGGGAACGCCGGGCAGGCCAATTACGCCGCCGCCAAGGCAGGTTTGATCGGTTTCAGCAAATCCGTCGCCAAGGAACTGGCGGGCCGAAATATCGCCTGCAACGTCATTTGCCCCGGTTTTATACAAACCGATATGACTCATGATCTTGCGGAAGAGTTGAAGCAGAAGCTGTTGGAACAAATCCCTCTGAAACGCCTCGGCGAGGCCCGCGACGTGGCTGAACTGGCGCTATTCCTAAGCGGCTCCGAATCAAGCTATATCACAGGCCAGGTCTTTACAGTGGATGGGGGCTTGTTTATCTAAAAATAATTCTCCTCTCTGTGAAGTTTTTAGTTGCCAAAGGAAGCCCGGCCACCATAAATACGGTGGACTATAGAGAAATGAACCTAAATTAAGGCAGGAGCAAACGATGTCCGAAAAACCTATCGAAGAAAAAGTAAAAGAAATTATTGTCGAACAATTGAGCGTGAACCCCGAACAGGTCACCCCGGAAGCCAAATTCATTGAGGATTTGGGAGCCGATTCACTCGATGTCGTCGAACTCGTCATGGCATTTGAAGAGCAGTTTTCCATTGAAGTTCCCGATGAAGACGCCGAAAAGCTGACCAGTGTTGGCGATGTAATCAAATACATTGAAGAAAAACAGGAAAGCAAATAGGAACGGATTTCTTTTTTGACAAGAGGGCACCCGCCACGGGTGCCCTTGTCTTTTCATGAGCCAACGACGTGTAGTAGTGACCGGCATGGGGGTGGTTACCCCCCTCGGCAATGACCTGCCAACTTTCTGGAATAACATCCTGGAATCCAAAAGCGGCGTCAGTACCATTACCACATTCGACACCACCCTGTTCGCCACCAAAATCGCCGGACAGGTCAAGAATTTCACTCCAACCGACTTCTTCAAAAACCCCAAGGACGCCCGGCGCTGCGACCGCTATACCCAATTGGCGTTTGCAGCCGCCAAAGAAGCCTACGCCAATGCCGGACTGGGCAGCACATCGCTTAATCCGGAACGTTGCGGCATTATCTTCGGATCCGGTATCGGAGGCCTGCAAAGCCTCGAAGACCAGCACGGCACCCTGAAAGATCGCGGACCGAACCGGGTCTCCCCATTCATGATCCCGATGATGATCAGCAACATCGCATCAGGCCTCCTTGCCATCGAATATAATTTCCAGGGCCCCAGCTTTGCCATCGTCACCGCCTGTGCCACCGCCAGCCATTCCATCGGCGAAAGCTGGCGCCTGATCAAGGACGACGAAGGGGATGTCTTCATCACCGGCGGCAGTGAGGCTGCGGTTGTTCCCATCGGACTCGGCGGATTCAGCGCCATGAAGGCCATCAGCACCCGCAATGACCAACCCGAACGCGCTTCCCGCCCCTTCGACAAGGGCCGCGACGGATTTGTGCTGAGCGAAGGCGCCGGAGTCATTGTCCTGGAAGAACTGGAGCACGCAAAAAAGCGAGGAGCAAAAATTTACGGCGAAATCGTCGGCTACGGCGCCACCACGGACGCCTACCACATGACCAGCCCCGCTCCCGGAGGCGCAGGGGCCGCCCGGGCGATGAAACGCGCCCTCCAGCTCGCCAACCTAAACCCGTCGGACATCCAATACATCAATGCCCATGGCACATCCACGCCCCAGGGGGATATTTGCGAGACCCAGGCCATCAAATCCGTCTTTGGAGACAAGGCAAAAAATGTGTGGGTCAGTTCAACCAAATCCATGATCGGCCATCTTCTGGGGGCCGCAGGCTCCGTCGAACTGGCCGTCTGCCTCAAAGCCATCGAAACCGGCAATGTCCCGCCCACCATCAACCTGGAAGATCCGGACCCGGAATGCGACCTGGACTACGTCCCCAACACCGCCCGCTCCGGTAAAATCAACGCCATCATGAACAATTCTTTCGGGTTCGGCGGACATAACGCTTGCATTATAGCGAAAAAGTTTGTTTGATATCCGGCTGCTTTCCAGAAGGCGCTATGAAAACCGATACACATCCTCAATACGAAGTAACCACCATCACGTGCGCCTGCGGGGCCGTTTACACAACCCGCTCCACACGCGAAACCCTCCGCATCGGCATCTGCGCCGCCTGCCATCCCTTCTTCAC